>JAEVZM010000280.1 GCA_023392225.1 Pseudomonadota bacterium | reverse complement strand
GCGTGGGAGAGCCGGCTGGCCGCCGCTCCCGCCGCCGTGCAGTCCGAGCTCGCGCGGCGCATTGCCGGCCGCCTGCCGGAGGGCCTGGAAGCCGACGTCAAGCGCGCCGCCGACGAGACGGCGACCGCGGCCGAGGCGATCCCGATCCGCCAGGGCAGCCAGAAGGCGCTGGCGCTGCTGTCGAGCCACATGCCGGAGCTGGTCGGCGGCTCGGCCGACCTGACCGGCAGCGTTCTGTCGCGGCCCGCCGGCATGGCGCAACTCGACGTCGAGACCTTCGACGGGCGGCATCTGCCCTACGGCATCCGTGAGCACGGCATGGCGGCGGCGATGAACGGCATCGCGCTCCATGGCGGCTTCATCCCCTATGGCGGCACCTACTTCACCTTCAGCGACTACGCCCGGCCGGCGATCCGGCTCGCGGCGCTGATGGGCATCAAGGTCGTCTTCCTCTTCACGCACGATTCGATCGGCGTCGGCGAGGACGGCCCGACCCACCAGCCGGTCGAGCACCTCGCCTCGCTCCGCGCCATGCCCGGCATCAAGGTCTACCGGCCTGCGGACTCGGTCGAGGCGCTGGAGTGCTGGTACGACGCCGTCGCCGGCGAGGGGCCGTCGGTGATGGTCGCCGCCCGCCAGAAGGGGGTGCCGGCCCGCACCAGCCCGCGCGACGGCATGCCGTCGCGCCAGGGCGGCTACGTGCTGGTCGAGGCCGATGGGGCCCGCGACGTGACGCTGATCGCCACCGGCTCCGAAGTCGAGATCGCCATGGCGACCCGCACGCTGCTCGCCGCGGAAGGCGTGCAGGCGGCGATCGTCTCGATGCCCTGCGTCGAGCTGTTCGAGCGGCAGGACGCGGCCTATCGCGCCGGCGTGCTCGGCACCGCGCCGCGCTACGTGGTCGAGGCAGCGTCGCCGCATGGCTGGCACCGCTACACCGGCGAGACCGGCCGGGTGTTCGGCGTCGAGACCTTCGGCTGGTCCGGCTCGGGTCCGGAGCTCTACGACGAGTTCGGCCTGACCGCCCCCAAGATCACCGCTGCGATCCTCGCCGATCGCGTCGGCTCCCCCATCGCAGCCTGACGGAAGGCACGGCCATGATCAGCAATCGTCCCCGCAACATGGGGATGCCGCTGACGCTCGATCCGATCGAGCGGACGCGCATCAACCTCAGCGCCGTCGAGCGCCGGGTGGCGAGCCTTCCGGCCCGTCGCAGCATCAAGAAGGTCTGGCAGGCGGCGTGGCTGGTCCGCGCCATCGGCCTCATCGACCTCACCACGCTGTCGGGTGACGATACGCCGTCCCGCGTACAGCGGCTCTGCGCCAAGGCGCGGAACCCGCTCCGCGCCGACCTCGTCGAGGCGCTCGGCATCGACTTCCCGCTCCACACCGGCGCGGTCTGCGTCTACCCGACGATGGTGGCGACGGCGGTGAAGGCGCTGGAGGGCACCGGCATCCCGGTGGCCTCCGTCGCGACCGGCTTCCCGGCCGGCCTCATGCCGCTGCCGCTCCGCCTCGCCGAGATCCGGTACGCGGTCGAGGAGGGGGCTGGCGAGATCGACATCGTCATCACCCGCGCCCATGTCCTGAACCAGGACTGGCAGGCGCTCTATGACGAGATCGCCGCGATGCGCGAAGCCTGCGGCGAGGCCCATCTCAAGGCGATCCTCGGCACCGGCGACCTCAAGTCGCTCCGCAACGTCCATCGCGCCAGCATGGTGGCGATGATGGCCGGCGCCGACTTCATCAAGACCTCGACCGGCAAGGAACCGGTCAACGCGACGCTGCCGGTCGGGCTCGTCATGTGCCGTGCAATCCGCGACTACCGGGCGCTCGCCGGCGTCGATGTCGGCTTCAAGCCGGCCGGCGGCATCTCGACCGCCAAGGACGCGCTGACCTGGTTGACGCTGATGAAGGAGGAGCTGGGCGACGCCTGGCTGCAGCCGGACTTGTTCCGCTTCGGCGCCAGCTCGCTCCTCACCGACATCGAGCGCCAGCTCGAGCACTACGTCACCGGCCGCTATTCGGCGGCGTCCCACCACGCCATCGCCTGAGGCCCATCCCATGCCGAGCTTGAAAGAGGTCCTCGAGACCATGGAATACGGCGTCGCCCCCGAGGCCGACGACCAGGTGCGCGCGTGGCTGAAGGCGCGCGCTGCCGGCGGTCGTCCCGCTGCCCGTCACTTCATCAACGGCGCCTTCGTCGATGCCGCCGACGCGGCCCGCCTCGACGTGCTCGACCCCTCGACCGGCGAGGTCATCGCCACCGAAGCCGACGGCACTGCCGAGGACGTCGACGCCGCGGTCAAGGCGGCGCGAAAGGCGCAGGCCGGCTGGGCGGCGCTCGACGGCCATACCCGCGCCCGCTACCTCTATGCGCTCGCCCGCACGCTCCAGAAGCGCGAGCGGTTCTTCTCGGTGCTGGAGAGCCTCGACAACGGCAAGCCGATCCGCGAGAGCCGCGACATCGACATCCCGCTCGCCGTTCGCCACTTCTACCACCATGCCGGCTGGGCCGAGGTGCTCGCGAGCGAGTTCGGCGACGTCGCGCCGCTCGGCGTCTGCGGCCAGGTCATCCCCTGGAACTTCCCGCTGCTGATGCTCGCCTGGAAGGTGGCGCCGGCGCTCGCCGCCGGCAACACGGTCGTCCTGAAGCCGGCGGAATCGACGCCGCTCACCGCGGTCGCCTTCGCCGAGGTCTGCGCCGAGATCGGCCTGCCGCCGGGCGTGTTCAACCTCGTCACCGGCGCCGGTGCGACCGGTGCTGCGATCGTCACCCACCCGGGCATCGACAAGGTCGCCTTCACCGGCTCGACCGAGGTCGGCCGCATCATCCGCGAGGCGACCGCCGGTTCCGGCAAGAAGCTGTCGCTGGAGCTCGGCGGCAAGTCGCCGTTCGTCGTCTTCGACGACGCCGACATCGACTCGGCAGTCGAGGGCATCGTTGACGCGATCTGGTTCAACCAGGGCCAGGTCTGCTGCGCCGGCTCGCGGCTCCTGGTCCAGGAGGGTATCGCCGACGCCTTCCACGCCAAGCTCCGGGCGCGGGCCGACAAGCTCCGCGTCGGCGCGCCGCTCGACAAGTCGACCGACATCGGCGCGATCGTCGATGCGGTGCAGCTCGAGCGGATCACCAGGCTCGTGGCGGAGGGAACCCGCGAGGGCGCGACCTGCTGGCAGCCGGACTGGCCGCTGCCGAAGAAGGGCTTCTTCCACAAGCCGACGCTGCTCACCGGCGTCGCCCCGGCCTCCAAGGTGGCGCAGGAGGAGATCTTCGGCCCGGTGCTGGTGTCGATGACCTTCCGCACCCAGGACGAGGCCATCGCGCTCGCCAACAACACCCGCTACGGCCTCGCCGCCTCGGTCTGGTCGGAGACGCTGTCGGTGGCGCTCGACGCCGCCGCCCGCATCAAGGCCGGCGTCGTCTGGATAAACGGCACCAACAAGTCCGATGCCGCGGCCGGCTTCGGCGGCTACCGCGAATCCGGCTTCGGCCGCGAGGGTGGCCGCGAAGGCATGCTCGAGTACCTCAAGCCGGTAGCAGCCGCTGCCGCGAAGAAGCGGAAGGCGGCGGCCAAGGCCGACCGCGTCGCCGATTTCAGCGCGGCACCCGCCGCCGGGGCGGCGACCCCGCACCCGGCCTTCGATCGCACCGCGAAGCTCTATATCGGCGGCAAGCAGGCCCGGCCCGATGGCGGCGCGAGCTACGCCGTCCGCGACGGGGCAGGGCGGCTGGTCTCGCAGGCCGGGCTCGGCAACCGGAAGGACATCCGCAACGCCGTCGAGGCGGCGCAGAAGGCGGCCGGCTGGTCCTCGTCCAACGCCCATGCCCGGGCGCAGGTGATCTACTTCCTCGCCGAGAACCTCGAGGCCCGGGCCGACGAGTTCGCCGCGCGCATCGCCCGGCTGACCGGGGCCGGCAAGGCCGAGGCGGCGGCGGAGGTCGACGCCGCGATCCGTTGCCTCAGCTACTACGCCGGCTATGCCGACAAGTTCGACGGCCGGGTCCACTCGACCCGCGCCCGCCACGTGACGCTCGCCATGAACGAGCCGTGGGGCGTGATGGGCATCGCCTGCCCGGACGAGGCGCCGCTCGCCGCGTTCCTCCGCCTGGTGGTGCCGGCGGTGGCGATGGGCAACCGGGTCATCGTCATCCCGTCGCAGACCGCGCCGCTGATCGCCACCGACCTCTACCAGGTGCTCGAGACCAGCGACGTGCCGGCCGGCGTGATCAACATCGTCACCGGCGAG
>JAEVZM010000251.1 GCA_023392225.1 Pseudomonadota bacterium | reverse complement strand
TCGGCGGCGAGGCGTTCTACTACATCAGCCAGACGCGCAAGCAGGCGGTCGCCTTCATGCCCGAGAAGGTGGTCAGCCAGCGGGTGCTCGCAGTCTACTTCGACAGCGACGACAAGGTCAGCCGCATCGCCGACTACGGCCTCAAGGACGGCAAGGCCTTCGACTTCGTGAGCCGGACCACGCCGACCGCCGGCAAGGACGAGAACTTCCTCAACCAGGTGCTCGGCGGCATCGTCGGCGGCAAGGGCGGCGGCAGCCCGTTCGGCGGCGGCTAGGTCAGCCGACCGCCTCGACCGCGCCGGAGACCAGCGAGCGGGCCACCGCGTCGGCGAGCGCCAGTCCGTTCCGTGCGTCCTCGAGCGTGACATGGCCGGGATGGGTTCCGGCGCGGACGCCGTCCAGGAAAGCCGCGATCTCGGTGTCGAGCATGGCCTCGTCGGTCGCCGCACTGACGTCGATGCGGCGAGGGGCGTCGCCCGAGACGCGGATCGCCACGCCCACCTCCATCTCGATCGTGCCGCGTGCGCAGGTGATCTCGATCCGGTCGGGAGGGCAGGCGCCGGGCAGCACCCAGGCGTTGGAGAGATTCCAGGTCGCGCCATTGCTGTCGCGACCGGCGACCACCGTGATCGAGCGGAAGCTGTCGGCGGGATTGCGGAGCGCAAAAACCGTCTCCATCCGGGCGCCGGTGACCCCGAGCAGGAAGTCGATGTCATGCACCAGCGTCATCAGCACGGGGTCGGTGTCGCGGTAGCGGGCGGCGTGGGCCTCGTCGCGGTGCTTGCGACTGCTGACGCCGTAGACCGGTCCGAGCTCGCCGGAGCGGACGATCTCCGCCATCTGGCGATAGGGCCCGGAGAAGCGGAGGATGTGGCCGGGGAGCACGAAGGCCGGGCTCGCCGCCTCGGCCGCGATGAGGGTCTCCGCCTCGGCGGCGGTCATCCCCACGGGCTTCTCGAGCAGCACCGGAATGCCGCGCTCAAGGGCCGCCCGGGCGAGGGGAACGTGGGTCGGGCCGGGCGTCGCGACGATCAGGCCGTCGGGCTTCACCGCATCGAGCATGGCGACGGCGTCGGCGAAGGCCTGCTCGGCGCCATGGCTGCGCACCGCGGCCTCGCCCGCCGCGGGGCTCGGGTCGGCTACGCCGACGATGGCGACGTCGCTGCGTCGGCCGAGGCCCTTGAGGTGCTCGCGGCCGAAGGCGCCGGCGCCGGCGACGGCGATCCGGAACGCTGCCGGCATCAGACCGTGCCTTCGGGGCCCGCGCCGCAGACCACGGCACAGACATTGAGGCTCGGGTCGAGCGTGCCGGCAATCTGCTTGAGGGCGGCGAGCGAGGCGGCGCCCGACAGGTCGGCGGCGACGCCCATCTCGAACCACAGCCAGCGCGCCGCATCGGCCATCGCCTCGTCGCTCACCAGCACGAACTCCTGGACGTTGCGGTCGACGATCTCGAAGATCCGCTCGTCGGTGCGCTGGCACGCCATGGTCGGCACCTTCGAGGTCACCTCGGCGAGCGTAACGACATGGCCGGCATCGACGCTCGCCTTGAGGGTGGGCGAGCCGGTCGGCTCGACGCCGATGATCCGCACGCCCGGCTTCTTCGCCCGGATCGCCGTCGACAGGCCCGAGATCAGACCACCGCCGCCGATCGCGACGAGGATCACGTCCATGTCGGGAATCTGCTCGAGGATCTCGAGGCCGAGCGTGCCCTGGCCGGCGACCACCAGCGGGTCGGCGAAGGGGTGGAAATAGGCGCCGCCGCTCTCCGCGGCGAAGGCGAGCGCGGCCTCGTTCGACTGGGCCCAGGCCTCGCCAATGATGCGGACGTCGGCATTCCACTTCTGCATCTTCTCGACCTTTGACGGCGATACCGTCTCGGGGACGAAGATTGTCGCCGGCACGCCGACGGCATAGGCGGTGCGGGCGACCGCGAGGCCATGATTGCCGCCCGAAGCGGTGACGATACCCTTCTCGACCTCCTCGCGCGGTGCCCCGAGCAGACGGTTCATCGCCCCGCGCGCCTTGAACGAGCCGGTGACCTGGAGCAGCTCGAGCTTGAGCGTGACCCGCGCGTCGGTGCCGACCGGCTGCTGCAGCTGGTCGAGCGCGATGGTTGGCGTCCTGCGGGTATAGGGAGCGATCCGCTCGCGGGCGGCTTCGACGTCGCCGATATCGATCATCACAGGTTTGGTCCTTCATAGGGCGTGGCGACGTTCAGCACGCAGTTGCCGGGGCGCACGCGGCCCGGCTGGCGGCGGCCGTAGAGGATGCCGTCGGCGCCGTAATAGAGCGTCTCGGGCTCGCGGGTGGCGTCCCAGGTGCAGTGGATGCGGCCGCAGGGATCGCCCTTGCGGACCTTTGCCCCGAGCGGGTCGAAGGACTCGAAGATGCCGTCCATCGTGGCGAAGACGTAGGAGCCGGCGCCGGGCATGTCGAGCACCTGATCCTTGCCGCTGATCGGCGTCGCGAAGCGCTCGGGGAGGATGCCGAGATGGACGAGGACGTTCCGCACGCCCGTGCGGCAGAGCGCCAGCGCCTCGCGCGACACCGTGCCGCCGCCGGCCATCTCGGTGCCCATGGTGACGAGGCCGTGGCGGGTGGCGCAGGCGGTCGCGGTGCGCGGATCGCCGAGGTTGGGGATCACCACCGTGTAGTCGGCGCCGAAGGCGCGGGCTGCGGCGATGTTCTTCTGCATCAGCGCGGGGTCGTCGGCCGGCTCGATCACCGCGCTCGGCAGGATGTCGAGCGACGAGCCGCCGGAATGGAGGTCGAGGAAGGCGTCGCCGCGCGGGAAGATCTCCTGGTCGAGGAAGGCGGCGATCTGCTGCGTGATGGTGCCGATCGGATCGCCCGGGAAGGTGCGGTTGAGGTTGAGCCCGTCGACCGAGGAGGTGCGCTTGCCGGCGATCACCGCGTGGACGTTGTTGGCCGGCATCAGGATCAGTCGGCCAGTCACGTCGTTCGGATCGAGCTCGCGGATCAACTCGGTGATGGTGATCGGTCCCTCGTACTCGTCGCCGTGGTTGCCGCCCTCGAGGATCGCCGTCGGGCCGTCCCCGTTGGCAATCACGGCAATCGGCAGGCGGGTCGCACCCCAGGCGTCGTCGTCTGGGGAATGGGGGATCATCACGAAGCCGACCTGCTTGCCGGGCGCATCGAGATCGACGGTGGTGAAGGCGGTGGATTTCGGTTTGGGGGCGGACATTCCGTGGCCTTTGCCGCGTGGCGCGGCAGTACGGGAAGGGATACCCTTCGGATGTAGCTGAGCGGTCCGTCATGCGTCAACGCGACGGCCGAGGGAACCGATCCCTGCGGCCAGTTGGCAAACCGCGCGCCCGGCGTCATGATCAGGTCATCAGGAAGTCACACCATGGTCGACGTCGTCGCGCCCATCACCCGCCGCAAGCTCTTCCAGGAGGTCCGCGACCGCCTTCTGGAACGTATCCGCGCGGGCGAGTTCCGGGCCGGCGATCAGCTGCCCAGCGAGCGCGACCTGATGCAGAGCTACCAGGTCGGTCGGCCCGCCGTGCGCGAGGCCCTGCAGGCGCTGGAGCGCGACGGCATCATCCAGGTCACCCATGGCGAGCGCGCCCGGGTCACGCTGCCGACGGCCGAGAAGATCATCGACCAGATCGCCGGCAGTGCCAGTCATCTCCTCCATGCCGAGCCCGGCAACCTCGAGCATCTCAAGGATGCGCGGCGCTTCCTCGAGACCGGGCTTGCCCAGCGGGCCGCGACCATGGCGACGCCGGCCGGCGTGACGCGCCTCCGGGAGCGGCTCAGCGCCCACGAGCGCGCCCGCCAGAAGCTGGACGAGTTCCTGCCGCGCGACATGGAGTTCCATCGCGAGATCGCGGTGATGAGCGGCAACCCGATCTTTCCGGCGCTGGTCGAGGCCATGTTCGGATGGCTGAGCGTCTACTACAGTCATCTCGTCCGGGTGCAGGGCGCCGAGGATCTCACCATCGCGGAGCACCGGCGCATCTTCGACGCCATCGCCGCCGGCGACCCGGACGCTGCGGCCTCGGCGATGCACGACCACATCTCGCGCGGCAACGCGCTCTATCGCAAGCTTGAGGAACGGGGCCACTGGGCGCCGGTGTTGCATTGGGGGGGAAATGACGCCATGTCGATGAGCGAGGCGCTGAAGACCTACGGGACCGAGGAACCGCGGATCGAGCCGACCCGGCTCTCCGCCGGACCGCTGTCGGTCGAGGTCGAGGGCGGCGCGGTGCGCTATGTCCGCTACAACGGCCACGAGGCGATCCGCGGCATCGATTATCTCGTCCGCGATTCGAGCTGGCGGACGCCGCCGGCGAAGTTCACGCCGGTGCGCCGCGAGGAGACTGCCGACGGCTTCCTGCTCGAGCTCGACGGCGTCGTCCAGCAGGACGATATCGACTACCGCTTCCGCCTCGCCATCGAGGGTCATTCCGACGGCCGGCTCGAGGTTCGCGCCGACGCCGAGGCCTTTTCCAGCTTCGACACCAACCGCACCGGCTTCGTGGTGCTCCATCCCATCATCGGCGTCGCCGGCGAGCCGGTGACCGTCACCCGCAAGGACGGCTCGACGCTCGAGACCCGGTTTCCCGCGCTGATCCAGCCCGACCAGCCGATCCTCGACATTCGCGCGCTCCGCCACGAGGTGACGCCGGGACTCTACGTCACCTGCCGGATGGAGGCCTCGCTCCCGCGCGACGCTGAGACCATCTACGAGATGGAGGACCAGCGGAACTGGACCGACGCTTCGTACAAGACCTATGTCTGCTCGCTGCTCGACCCGTGGCCGTTCCGGATCGAGAAGGGCGATCGGATCACCCAGCGCATCGCGTTGACCTTCGAGGGCACCGCGGCCCCGGCCGTCGGTCCGGGGGCAGGGACGGCCAGCGTCGCGCTCGAAGACGGGGAGGGCGGCACGATCCCCGCGATCGGCCTCGGCCTCATGCCGCAGCATCGCGGCGGGATCGGCCCGGCGGCCTCGCTTCGCCCGCAATTCATCACCGCCTATGCCGAGTCCGATGCGTCCGACCTCGTCGCCGTGCTCCGCGACTACGCCCGCATCGCCACTGATCTCGGCGCTGCGGTGCAGCTCGAGCTGGTGCTGCCGGCCGGCAAGTCGCCCGGGCCGGAGCTCGCGGCGGCGGCGAGGGCCTCCGCCGAGGCCGGGCTGAAGCCGGTGCGGGTGATCGCCTGTCCCGCGCCCTATCTCAAGTCGACCCAGCCGGTCGGTCCGTGGCCCGAGGTCGCCGACCTCGCCCACATCTACAACGAGGCGCGGAAGGCGTTCCCCGAGGCGCAGATCCTCGGCGGCATGCTGAGCTACTTCACCGAGCTGAACCGCAAGCGCCCGCCGATCGCCACCGTCGACGCCGTCACCTGCACCACCGCGCCGATCGTCCATGCCGGCGACGACACCTCGGTGATGGAGACCATGGAGGCGCTGCCGGCGGTGGTCGCCTCGATGGCGGCGATGGCCGCGGGCAAGCCGCTCCACGTCGGCCCGTCCTCTATCGGCATGCGCCACAATCCCTATGGCAAGGCCACCGCGCCGAACCCGGACCGGAAGCGCATCGCCATGGCCGAGGATGACCCGCGCCAGGCGGGCCTGTTCGCCGCCGCCTGGTCGGTGGGCTATGCCGCGGCGATCGCGGCGACGGAGGTCGCGACGCTGGCGCTCAACCACCTCGCCGGACCGCAGGGTATGTCCGCGAAGGATGGCACGCTCCATCCCGTCTTCCACGTGATGGCGGCGCTCGGCAATGCCGGCGGCAAGCCGCGCCTCCCGCTCGCCATGGCCGGTCGGGGTGTCGCCGGCCTCGCCTGGCAGGACGGCGGCACGCGCCGGATGCTGGTCGCGAACCAGGGTGCCGAGCCGGTGTCGCTGTCGCTGCCGGCGGGCCTCAAGGGCCGGGTGCTCGACACCGTGAGCTTCGATGCCGCGGCCACCGACCCGGCATGGTCGTCGGCCGACGGGGCGGCCCTCGGCGGCAGCGTCGTGCTCGGTCCCTACGCGGTTCTCTTCGCCACCGGCTGACTGCGCGAAATTTGAGCAGCCGGCCCTCCGCCGTTGTTCCTGCGGCCCCAGTGGTATAATGAGTATAGCAACGACAAGAACGATGCATCCATGGGGAGGATCGTGAGCGCCATCCGCGCCGCATCATCCGTTTCCGTTCGCGCATTCCGCCGAGCCTCGGGGTCGGCATGAGTGACCGAATCCGGGCGCGATACCTGATCGAGACGGCCGACGATCCGCGTCGCGCCGTCGAGGTCATGGCCGGCGAGCAGTCCTCCGGGACCTTCGTCGCCGTGCCGGGCGAGACGCCCGAGCTGAAGGCCCGCGCCGGTGCCCGCATCGAGAGCCTGAGCCTCATCGAGGATGTCGCGACGCCGAGCCTACCCGGCGCGAAGACGGGTGACGTCTATCACCGCTGCGAGGCCGAGCTGTCGTGGCCGCTCGGCAATCTCGGCCCGTCGCTGCCCAACCTTGTCGCCACCGTCGCCGGCAACCTCTTCGAGCTCCAGCAATTCTCCGGGCTCCGCATCCTCGACATCGACCTGCCGGAGGCCTTCGCCGTCCGCTATCCGGGGCCGCAGTTCGGCATCCCCGGCACGCGCGCGCTCTCCGGCGTCGCGGACGGACCGCTGATCGGCACCATCGTCAAGCCGAGCGTCGGCCTGTCGCCCGAGGGCACGGCCGAGCTCGTCGACCTGCTCGCCGCCGGCGGCATCGATTTCATCAAGGACGACGAGCTCCAGGCCAATGGGCCGGACTGTCCGTTCGAGGCGCGGGCGCGCGCGGTGATGGCGGTGATCGAGCGCCATGCCGAGCGCACCGGCAAGAAGGTGATGTACGCCTTCAACGTTACCGGCGAGCTCGACGAGATGCGGCGCCGGCACGACCTGGTCGAGGCGCTCGGCGGCACCTGCGTCATGGTCAGCCTCAACTCGGTCGGCCTCGTCGGCATGGTCGAATTCCGCCGTCATGCCCGGCTGCCGATCCACGCGCACCGCAACGGCTGGGGCTACCTCTCGCGGGCGCCATTGCTCGGCTGGTCCTATCCGGCCTGGTCGAAGCTGTGGCGGCTGGCGGGCGCCGACCACATGCACGTCAACGGCCTCCGCAACAAGTTCAGCGAGCCTGACGATAGCGTCATCCGCTCGGCGCGGAGCCTCCTGACCCCGATGTTCGCCGACAAGCCGTGCATCCCGATGCCGGTGTTCTCGTCCGGCCAGACCGTCGGCCAGCCGCCCGACACCTATGCCGTGCTCGGCACTGCCGACCTGATCTACGCCGCGGGCGGCGGCATCATGGCCCACCCGGGCGGCGTCGCTGCCGGCGTCGCGGCGCTTCGCGAGTCGTGGGAGGCGGCGATCGCCGGCATCCCGCTCGCCGATCACGCACGCACCCGTCCGGCGCTCGCCGCGGCGCTCGAGGCGCTGGCGCGATGAGCCCCCGCAACGAACCTCCCGATGGCCTGCTCGTCGCCTTCTACGGCGACGACTTCACCGGCTCCGCCGCGACGATGGAGGTGCTCACCTTCGCCGGCCTGCCGACGGTGCTCTTTCTCGACGTGCCGACCCCGGCCCAGCTCGCCCGCTTCAAGGGCTATCGCGGCATCGGCATTGCCGGCGTGGCACGGGCGCGGAACCCGGGCTGGATGGAGGACAACCTGCCGGCGGCGTTCGCGGTGCTGGCCAGCCTCGAGGCGCCGCTCACCCACTACAAGGTCTGTTCGACCTTCGACTCCGCGCCGGAGGTCGGCTCGATCGGCAAGGCAATCGACCTCGCCGTGCCGCTGCTCGGCGGCGCCTGGCACCCGATGCTGGTCGCCGCGCCCGCCATCCACCGCTACCAGCTGTTCGGCAACCTCTTCGCTTCGGTCGACGGCATCGGCTACCGCCTCGACCGCCACCCCACCGTGTCGCGCCATCCGACCACGCCGATGGACGAGGCGGACGTGCGCGTCCATCTCGGCAAGCAGACCAGCCGGCCCATCGGCCTCGTCGACTATCTCGCGCTCGTCGCAGGCAACGGTGACGCGGCGCTCGACAGGGCACGCGGGGAGGGGGCTGAGATCGTCGCCCTCGACGTGATCGACGAGGCGAGCCTCGCCGCCGCCGGCCGTCTCATCTGGGAGAACCGGGGCGACCATCTGTTCGCCGTCGGCAGCCAGGGCGTCGAATATGCGCTGGTCGCCTACTGGCGGGCTGCCGGGCTGATCGGCGACGCGCCGCCGCCGAAGCGTGCCGGGCCGGCGCGCATCGCCGCGGTCTCGGGCTCCTGCTCGCCGGTGACGGCGCGGCAGATCGACTGGGCCGCCGCCAACGGCTTCGCCACTATCCCGCTCGATGCCACTGCCGCGGTCGACGAGGACCGCTGGGCCGACGCGCTCGCCGTGGCGATCGCTGCGGCGCGCGAGGCGCTTCGCGCCGGCCGCAGCCCGCTGGTCTACACCGCGCGCGGCGCCGACGATCCCGCGATTTCCGCGCTGAAGCGGGCGGTTCGGACCGCGGGCGCCTCCGAACAGGCGGTCAATGCGCGCATCGGCCATGGCC
>JAEVZM010000217.1 GCA_023392225.1 Pseudomonadota bacterium | reverse complement strand
CCCCCCCGCGCCGCGGGCCGCGGGGCGCCCCCCCCCGGCGGCGGCGCCGGTGCCGGCCGGACCCACGCTCCGGAGCTTCGAGGACGTCGAGCGGTTCTGGGCGGAGGCGGTCGCCCCGATCCTCGGCAGCTTAAAGTCGATGGATGGTTACTGCGAGGTGACGGACGAAGTGGGGGCGATTCCCGCGGATTCGGTGTGGAAAGTCGCCGCGAGCGGGCCCTTGCGGTCCTAGTTTGGACGAGTCCGGGGGCGCCGCGCCAAGAATAGTGGTGGCGGCGAGGCGGCAGGTTCCGTAGGACTGCGGCGTATCGATCGGCCCGGCGCCGTGCGCACGGGGGCGGTGCGATACATGAGGCTACGGTTGCGTGCGTGCCCGACGGCCGCAAAAGCGGTCAGGAAAGCTCGGACCGAACCGGAGAGAGGGGAGCATGACAAGCACACTCGGGAAGTTCGCACTCGGCGCATTCGCCGCCGGGATGATCGTGGCGGCGGTGCCGGCCAGTGCCGCGACCGTCAGTTTCGCGGAGGCCATGGGCCTGATGGCCCGCGACTGCGGCAAGGATGTCGAGAAATACTGCAAGGGCGTGCCGCTCGCCAACAACAGCGTCGGCAAGTGCCTTGTCCAGAACCAGGCCAAGGTGTCGCCGACCTGCATCGCGACGCTGGCTGGCGTCACGACCTCGCTCAAGGAGCGGCTCGCCGCCCAGCAGGAGGTCCTGAAGGTCTGCCGTGGCGACGCCGCGCGCCGCTGCCAGGGCGTCGTCCAGACCGACGGCCACGTGCTCGACTGCCTGCTCAAGGCGGCCAGCACCGTGAGCAAGAAGTGCAATGCGGCGATCACCAATGCAGGGTGGCGCTGAGATGACGACGATCCGGGAGAAGAGCATGCGTCTTCGTAGGACCAGCGCGGCACTGCTCGCCGCCGGCCTGGTATGGTGCGGCACGGCGAATGCCGCCGAGCAGATCACCGCGACGGCGATCATCACCGGCCTGCAGGGGCCGGTCACCACCGTCGTGGTCGACCCCAACGCGCTGATCGCCGAGGTCAACGCCAATGTCGGCAAGGGCGTGGCGAACCTGCCGGCCTGGAGCCAGCTGGCCAACCTCACCCAGCTCATCGTCGACATCGAGTTCGAGTTCGATTCGACCGCGATCGTGCCGAGCTCCTACCAGACGCTCGGCGCCATCGCCGATGCGCTGCATCATCCGCTGCTGGCGCGGTACAAGTTCCTCGTCGTCGGCCACACCGACGCCAAGGGTGCCGCCGACTACAACCTCAAGCTCAGCCTGGCCCGGGCCAACGCGATCCGCGACGCGCTCGCCACCACCTTTGCGGTGCCGGCGAACCGGCTGTTCGCCGTCGGCGTCGGCGAGGAGCTGCCGTACGATCCGGCCCATCCGGATGCGGCCTCCAACCGCCGCGTCCAGCTGGTCAATATCGGCGAGGTCCGGTAGGCACCACGCATCGGGTCGCGCCACGTTGGCGCGGCCCGCTTTTCCCCTCTCGGGGTCAGGCGTGAAGGTCGAGGCCCGGCCCCGTCCGGTGATGCAGCCAGTCCGGGCCGCTCGCGAGCCACGCCGAGCCGCTCCCGAAGGGGCTCGCGGCATACGGCCCTGTGTCGCGCAGTGTCGCGTAGTCCGACAGCGCCGGCGGGATCGCATCGAGGTCGAGATGCTCGCCGATGCCGGCCTTTTCGCTCGCCAGGGCCTTGGCATAGGCCTTCTTGTTCAGGACCGTCATCACCACCTTGGCCGATGCCGAGGTGCCGTCGCCGTCGCTCGCCGCGTACTTGAACTTGACCTTCCCGGTGAAGCCCTTCGGCGCCTTGAAGACGAAGGAGCCATCGTCGGCGACCTTCACCTTGCCCTTGCGGGGGCCCGACACCAGCGTGGCTGCGATGGCATCGCCATCGTCGTCCCGGTCGTTGGCGAGAAGACCTGCATCGGCGACCTTCAGCTTCGTGTTCTTGCGGACGAAGTAGGCGTCCTCGACCGCGGTCGGCGCGCTATTGGCGATGACCAGGACCGGCGTCGTGTCGGACGCCGGCTCGGGAGCGGCGGCGACCCGCCCATCCGAGAACAGCATGTACTCGATGTTCCACAGGGTATCGGTGCCGTCCGGCCGTCCCGTGCGGAGGTCGGCGACGGTCCAGCTGCCGTCGGCGTTCCCGGCGACCGCGTAATCCTCGGCGCGTCCGCTGAAGACGGCGATATCGGTGCCGCCGCGGCCGTCGAGGACGTCGTTGCCGCGTCCGCCGGTCAGCCGGTTGGCGCCCGCATTGCCGGCGATCGTGTCGTTGCCGCTGCCGCCGACCGCGTTCTCGATCAGCGAGGCGGCGTTGCCCTGGTGGAGGAGGGCGTTGGCGATGTTGCCGACCGCGACGGCGCCGTTGCCGAGGTCGGCGAGCTGGGCGGTGGAGACGGTGCTCCAGGCGCCGGGCGCGAGGTCGATGGCAAGCGCGCCGGTGTAGGCTGAGAAGTCGAAGGTGTCGCTGCCGCCGCCGTCCCAGACCGTCATGAAGATCTTGTTGCCGATGGGCGCGGCCTGGCCGACCCCGTCGACGAACATCTGCCCGGTGGTCGGGCTCCAGCGGTAGACCGTGTCGCCGGCATTGGTCGAATAGTCCGCCCCGTACATCTTCTGGAGCGCGGCGATGTCGAGCATCATCAGCGTCTGGGGATAGCTCGACGATCCGTTGCGGTAGTAGTCGGCCGCGGCCCCGACGTCCGAGCGGTAGCTCATCACCGTGTATTCGAGCGAATCCCGGTCGGCGGGCTGGGCGCCGAACGCGCCGCTCGCCTCGTGCGGATGCTTGAGGCCGAGGGCGTGCCCGATCTCGTGGAGGAGCGTCAGCCAGGCGTAGTTGCCGAGGCGCGGCGAGTCATAGGTGCCCGACGCGCTGTACCAGGTGTCGCCGCCCTCGGGGTCGGTGCTGGGGTAGTAGCCCCACGCCGTCGAGACGCGGCTGGTCTCGGCGAAACGGAGGTCGCCGTGTGTCGAGGCGGTCTCGGTCACCGCGGCGAAATCGAGCCGCACCACCGAGGCGACCTGCGCGAGCACTGCCTTGGTGGCCGACTGCTGCGCGGCGTTGAAGGCCTGGAACCCGCTATAGGGCTCGCCATCGCCGTAGCCCGATCCGTAGAACGATGCGCTGGCAGGGAAGCTGAAGGTGAGGGTGGAGGCATTCCAGGCCCGGCCGGACATCAGGCCGTCGACATAGGCGTCGCCGGAGCCGGCGACGAACTTCACATTGGGCATCCGCGGAACTCGTTAGTCTCAAGTCTTTTGTGGTCGGCGTCGAGGCCGAATGAACGCGAAGATACGCCGGCCCTGACGATCCGGTTTTGTGCGTCTGGCGCATGGCTGGGTTGCGCGGAGCAGGACCCGGCATGCCGCCATCTCGCGCGCGGTGCACCCCGGAGGCCGCGCTTGCCGTCCTGCCGCGCCGCCCGTTAGGCTCGGCCATGGACGACACCGAGACCCTGATCCGCCTCGGCCTCGCCCTCGGCATCGGCTTCCTGGTCGGCGTCGAGCGTGGCTGGCGCGAGCGCGAGGAGAAGGAGGGCGACCGCGCCGCGGGCCTTCGCACCTTCGCGCTGATCGGCCTCTCCGGCGGCGTCTGGGGGCTGCTGGCGCAGGAGATCGGCGCCCTGCCGATGGGCCTCGCCTTCCTCGCCTTCGCCGCCGGCGCGACGCTGTTCCGCTGGCGCGAGACCGAGCGCGAGGGCACGGCGGGGATGACCACGCTCGTCGCGATGCTGCTCGTCTTCGCCCTCGGCGCGCTGGCGGTGCTCGGCGACA
>JAEVZM010000179.1 GCA_023392225.1 Pseudomonadota bacterium | reverse complement strand
TGCCAGGATATGGTGATCGCGCGCGATCATCTCGGCCCCGTTTGACCAGACACCGGGCTGCAGTGAAGCCACCCGGCTAGCGAATTGAAGGCTTTCTAGCCAATCGGCGGCCCCGAAGGCAAGCATTTCCTGATGGTGCGCAGCCGCGCCGTGTCTACTCGGCGGCGGACGTGGAAGCCTGCTGCGACCGCGGCACCGGCGCCGCGGCAGCCTCGGCATCGCCGCCCAGCGCCGGCGACACTTCACCGACCGAGGTGCGGACCAGGTACATGTGGCGCCGCATCAGCGCCGCCGCGCCCTCCCCGTCGCCACGGAAGATCGCCTGCACGATCGCGTCGTGCTCGGCAAGCGAATGGGCGAGCCGCCCGATTCCCTCGAACTGCAGCTTGCGGAACGGCGCCAGCCGATTGCGGACGTGCAGCGTCACCTCGGCCAGGTACTGGTTGTGGGAGGCCCGGTAGATCGCATCGTGGAAGGCGATGTTGCGCGCGTAGTATTCCTCGACGTCGCCGTCCCGGGCGGCTTCGGCGCACGCCTCGTGGCGCTGCAGCAGGTCGGTCCGCTCCGCGGCGCTGATGTGATCGGCGGCGAAGCGGGCACAAAGCGCCTCCATCTCCGCCATCACCGTGAACATGTCGTTGAGCTTCTCGGGCGTGAAGTGCGGCACCACGGCGCCGCGATGTGGGCGCGCCTCGGCGAAGCCGATCGCCTCGAGCTGGCGGATCGCCTCTCGAACCGGCGTCCTCGACACTTGGAAGCGCTCGGCGATCGTCGCCTCGTCGAGCGCGACGCCGGGGCCGATGTCGCCGCGCACAATGGCATCGGCGAGACTCGCCCGAATCCGCTCCGCCAGGGTCGGCTTCCGCCCGCGCTCAGTCTGCTCCTTCGCCATGGTGTTCGACTTACTCTCGACCTCAATCAAACGCAAAGGCGGCAAACAGCACCGCCAGGGTCGCCGAAATCCCCGAGATCGGGCCGAGCACGGCGATCCGCGCAGCCAGCGCCTGGTTCCCCGTCCGCCGGATCTGCGCGTAAGTCATGTCGATTCCGCCGCTCGCGAGCGTCAGGATCACGACGAAGACGAACTTGACCCAGAATAGCGTGGGCAGGCTCGCGAGCCCACTCCACTTGCTCCAGATCAGGATGACCCCGGTAATCCATAGCAGGACGATGCCGGCCCCGGCGACATGGGCCAACATCGGCCCGAGGCTACGAATCGTCGCGGCTTTCTCGGGCGGCATGGTCCGCGCCCGGCGCATCAGGATCCCGCTCGCCAGCCCCCCGGCGGCGCCAAGCATCAGGCCGAAGAAATGCAGGAACAAAAGGAACGCATTCATCGCCACGGCCTCCCCACCGACAGACGGGCGCTACCCTAGCACGAGTCGAAACGTCGCGTCCGCTCAGGCCTCCAGCGTTCCCCGGGCGACCACCACAGCGTCACCGCCGAGACGGCCCTCGACCACGGCACCGCCGTCCATGTCGATCTCGAGCCCGATCAGGCTCGGGCGCCCCATCTCGAAGCCCTGCTCGATGACGTAGTGGTGGCTGCCGCCGGGCGGTTGGTCGAAACGGGCGATGGCGCCCGCCAGCGCCGCGGCGGCACTGCCGGTGGCCGGATCCTCGGTGATGCCGAAGGCGGGACCGAACATGCGGGCGTGGAAGCCGTGCCCGCTCTCGATCGTCTCGCGGCAATAGAGATAGGCCGAGCGGCTGCCGAATCCCGCCTGCCATGCGGCGGGATTGACCTTGGCCTTGGCGATCGCGGCGAGATCGCGGACCGGGACGAGCGTATAGGCGAGGCCCGCGTCATAGACCGTGGGCCGGTGGTTCTCGAAGCCGATCTCGCCCGGCACCAGGGTGAGCGCGGCGGCGATCGCCTCGGCCCCGGGCGGTGGCTCGCCGGCCTCGGGCAGGCGCGGCAGGTCGAAGATGGCATGCCCGGCGCCCGCCCCGTGGAGACTCACCCCGCAGCGGACCGGACCGACCTGCTCCTCGAGGACGAGCACCATCTCGTCGTTGCCGTTTCCGGTCGCCGCCGCCCGTTCCAGGCCGAGCAGGACCGCGGTGCCGACCGTGGGATGGCCGGCGAAGGGCAACTCCTGCGCCGGCGTGAAGATGCGGAGCGAGGCGCTGTGCACGGGCCGCTCCGGCGGCAGCACGAACACCGTCTCCGACAGGTTGAACTCCGCTGCGATCGCCTGCATGCGGACAGCATCGAGCCCTTCGGCGTCGAGCACGACGGCGAGCGGATTGCCGGCGAGCGGCCGGTCGGTGAACACATCGAGGATGGCGTAGCGGCGGGACATGGGGCCTCGGCTTGCATGGTGTGTGGTCCGTGGAGTGGACCGGCCTCCGCCCCGGGTCAAGCGCCGCTCGATGCCGTTCAGTTTCCATTCAGCTCGCAGGGACGATCTTGCCGGCCAAGGCGCGGGAGCCAGCCATCCCGCACCATCCGGGTTCCCCCCGCGTAACCGTATCGGGAGAGTGAGAGATGAACAGGATTGCCGCAGCGGTGCTCGCCGCCATCGTCGGAATCACGCCGGTCGTCGCGGCCAGCAGCTCCGCCGAAGCGAAGGACTGGCGCCAGTCCTACAAGAACGGCCGGCCGATGCCGCCGCCGCACTACAACAACGGCACCAACTGGAACGGCGTCGGTGCCGGCCTCGCCGCAGGTGCCGCCCTTGGTCTCGGCGCCGGCCTGCTCCTCAACCGGCCGCCGCCCCCGCCGCCGCCGGTCTACTATGCGCCGCGCCGCCCGCCGGTGGTCTACTATGCGCCGGCACCGGCCTACTACCCGCCGCCGCCCCCGCCGGTCTATGGCCGCGGCTGGACCGAGGCGCACATCGAATGGTGCCTCGACCGCTACCGCTCGTACAACCCGGCGACCAACACCTTCACCGGCTACGACGGCTACCAGCATGAGTGCCGCGGCCCGTATTGAGCCGCGACACCGGTCTTGAATGCGCTCCGGGAAGTTGAGCCGCCAGCCTTGACCCTCGCGTCCTGAGGGTGCAGGGAGGGGGTCTCAAGCCTCCCGGACGCATCATGACCGACCTGACCGCCAGCACCCCGGCGCCTCCGTCCCCGGAGTTCGCCGGGGAGGACCGCACGCTTTCCCTCCCCAGCCTCGTCATCTTCGCCTTCGTCATCGGCATCGTCGCCGCGCTCGGCGCGGTGGTGTTCCGGGCGATGATCTCGGCGCTGCACAACCTCTTCTTCCTCGGCAAGTTCAGCTTCGCCTACGACGCGAACCTGCACGACCCGCCGAGCCCGTGGGGACCGTTCATCATCCTCGCGCCGGTGATCGGCGGCCTGATCGTGGTGTGGCTGGTGAAGACCTTCGCGCCCGAGGCCAAGGGCCACGGCGTGCCGGAGGTGATGTACGCGGTCTACCACAACAAGGGGAATGTCCGCGGCGTGGTGGCGATCGTGAAGTCGATCGCCTCGGCGATCTCGATCGGCTCGGGCGCCTCGGTCGGCCGCGAGGGGCCGATCATCCAGATCGGCGCCTCCTTCGGCTCGACCCTCGCCCGGGTCTTCTCGCTCGTCCGCTGGCAGAAGATCACTCTCCTATCGGCCGGCGCCGGCGCCGGCATTGCGGCGACCTTCAATAC
>JAEVZM010000130.1 GCA_023392225.1 Pseudomonadota bacterium | reverse complement strand
CGGTTGCATCGAGGCGCAGGGCTACTATTTCTCCCGGCCTCGGCCGCCCGAGGAGATGCGCGCCCTCCTGGTCGAGGCCGCCGAAGGCCTGACCGCGGGTGAGAAGGCCGCCCAGGCCTAGGTTGCCGATCTGCCATGGGGCGCGTATAGGGCCGGCCATGGCGGCATGATCAGGGATGCACCGCGCCATCAGTTCCCCCGACCTCATCGAGCCAGTCGAACCGCAAGTCCTTCCGATGCAGGAGCCCCGCCGCTATCTCGACTACAACGCCACGGCGCCGCTTCGCCCGGAGGCGCGCGAGGCCATGCTCGCCGCGCTCGGCGAGGTCGGCAATGCGTCCTCCATCCATGCCGAGGGCCGTGCGGCGCGCCAGCGCGTCGAGGCGGCGCGGGCGGCGGTGGCCGCGCTGTGCGGCGCGACGCCGCGGCAGGTGGTGTTCACCTCGGGCGGCACCGAGGCCAATGACACGGTGCTGACCGCCGAGTGGAGCTTCGGCGCCAGCGCCTATCGGGCCGATGCCCTCGTCATTTCGGCGATCGAGCATGCCTCGGTGCTGTCCGGTGGGCGCTTTCCGGCCGAGGCGGTACGCCGCGTCCCCGTCGATGGCGACGGCGTGATCCGGCTCGATTCCTTCCGCCGGACGATCGAGATGCTGGCCGAATCCGGATTGCGCCCGCTGGTCTCGGTGATGCTCGCCAACAACGAGACCGGGGTCATCCAGCCGGTGGCGGAGATCGCCCGTATCGCCCACGAGGCCGGTGCGATCGTGCATACCGACGCCGTCCAGGCGGCCGGCCGCATCCCCGTCGACGTGAAGGCCCTCGGCGTCGACGTGCTGACGCTCTCCGCCCACAAGATCGGCGGCCCGCAGGGCGTCGGCGCGATCGTGCTCGCCCATGACGACATCGTCTTCGCCCCGCTCCTGGTGGGGGGCGGCCAGGAGAAGCGGCGCCGGGCGGGAACCGAGAACGTCGCCGCGATCGCCGGTTTCGGGGCGGCGGCGCGGGCCGCCATGGCCGATGCGGCGCGCTGGGAGACCTGGCGGGGGTGGCGGGACGGGCTTGCGGACACCATATCCCTGTCCGGAGTGTCCGCGACGGTGTTCGGCGCGGATGTGCCGCGGGTGCCGCAGACGCTCTGCGTCGGCGTCACTGGCGTTCCTGCCGAGACCCTGGTGATAGCGCTTGACCTCGAAGGCGTTGCGGTGTCTTCCGGTTCGGCCTGTTCCTCGGGAAAGGTGGCGCCGAGTCATGTGCTCGAAGCCATGGGAGTACCTGCGGAGAGTGCAAGGACAGCCATCCGGCTCAGTCTGGGCTGGCAAACCGAGGACCGTAGCTTAGATTTGTTCGCAAATAGGTGGCGCAGCGTGCTAAAACTCGTCGCGCCGGGACACATCCAGACGGCCTGAAGGCCCCTGGAACTCGACCCGCGGTCCTTGAAACCGCTGTGGATGGAGTGAGAAATGCCTGCCGTTCAGGAGACGGTCGATACCGTACGCCGGATCGACGTCGATCAGTACAAGTATGGATTCGTCACCGATATCGAATCCGACAAGGCCCCGAAGGGCCTTTCCGAAGAGACCGTCCGGTTCATCTCCGCCAAGAAGAACGAGCCGGAGTGGCTGCTGGAATGGCGTCTTGACGCCTATCGGCGCTGGGTGACCCTCACCGAGCCGACCTGGGCCAAGGTCCACTATCCCAAGATCGATTTTCAGGACCTCTACTACTATTCGGCGCCGATGAAGACGCCGGGTCCGAAGAGCCTCGCCGAGGTCGCTCCGGAACTGCTCGCCACCTATGAGAAGCTCGGCATCCCACTCCGCGAGCGCGAGGTGCTGGCCGGCGTCGAGGGCGCCCGGGTGGCGGTCGACGCGGTGTTCGATTCGGTCTCCGTGGTGACCACCTTCAAGGAGGAGCTGAAGAAGGCCGGCGTCATCTTCTTCTCGATCTCCGAGGCCGTCCGCGACTACCCGGACATCGTCCGGAAGTACCTCGGCTCGGTCGTCCCGGTCACCGACAACTTCTACGCCACGCTCAACTCCGCGGTCTTCTCGGACGGCTCGTTCGTCTACATCCCCGAGGGCGTCCGCTGCCCGATGGAGCTGTCGACCTATTTCCGCATCAACGAGCGCAATACCGGCCAGTTCGAGCGCACCCTGATCATTGCCGAGAAGGGGTCCTACGTCTCCTATCTCGAGGGCTGCACCGCGCCGATGCGCGACGAGAACCAGCTCCACGCCGCGGTGGTCGAGCTGGTCGCGCACGAGGATGCCGAGATCAAGTATTCGACCGTCCAGAACTGGTACCCCGGCAATGCCGAGGGCAAGGGCGGCGTCTACAACTTCGTCACCAAGCGCGGCGACTGCCGCGGTGCGCGCTCGAAGATCTCCTGGACCCAGGTCGAGACCGGCTCCGCCATCACCTGGAAATACCCGAGCGTCATCCTCCGCGGCGACGATTCCGTCGGCGAGTTCTATTCGATCGCGGTGTCGAACGGCTACCAGCAGGTCGACTCCGGCACCAAGATGACCCATCTCGGCAAGCGCACGAAGAGCCGGATCATCTCCAAGGGCATCGCCGCCGGCTTCTCGCAGAACACCTATCGCGGGCTGGTCACCAGCCACCGCAGGGCGGAGGGGGCGCGCAACTACACCAACTGCGACTCGCTCCTGATCGGCGACAAGTGCGGGGCGCACACCGTGCCCTATATCGAGGCCAAGAACCCCTCGGTGGTGTTCGAGCACGAGGCGACCACCTCCAAGATCTCCGACGACCAGCTGTTCTACGCCAAGAGCCGGGGCCTGTCGGACGAGGAGGCGGTGGCGTTGATCGTCAACGGCTTCGTCAAGGACGTGATCCAGCACCTGCCGATGGAGTTCGCCGTCGAGGCGCAGAAGCTGATCGGCGTCAGCCTCGAGGGCAGCGTCGGCTGAGGCCGCGACGCGCCGCAATCAGGATACTTGCCGGGCCTTGTGACGCCCGAGAAATTGAGACGGTTTGAGATGGCAC
>JAEVZM010000091.1 GCA_023392225.1 Pseudomonadota bacterium | reverse complement strand
CTGCAGGGCTGGCGGTCGGAAATGACGGCGCCCGGTCCGCGATGGAGCGGACACGGGGGGGAGGGGCACGGTGCCGCGCGTCAGCGCGGCGCCAGCACCATCGTCATCTGGCGGCCTTCCAGCCGCGGCTCGGCCTCGACCTTGGCGATCGGGGCGGTCTCTTCCTTCACGCGGTTGAGCAGGCGCACGCCGAGATCCTGGTGGGCCATCTCGCGGCCACGGAAACGGAGCGTCACCTTGACCTTGTCGCCTTCCTCGAAGAAGCGGCGGACGGAGCGCATCTTCACCTCGTAGTCATGGGTGTCGATGTTCGGCCGCATCTTGATCTCTTTGATCTCGACCGTCTTCTGCTTCTTGCGTGCCTCGGCCGCCTTCTTCTGGGCCTGATACTTGTATCGGCCGTAGTCCATGATCTTGGTGACGGGCGGGACGGAATTGGGAGCGATCTCGACGAGATCCATCCCCGCCTCCTGGGCAACCTGAAGCGCCTGGGCGGTCGGCATGGCGCCGTGATTGGTGCCCTCGGCGTCGATCAGCTGGACCTGCGGGACGCGAATTTCCTCGTTGACGCGCGGCCCGTCCTTGGCGGTGGGCGGCGGGGCTCTATAGGGCCTGCGAATGGCGGCAGTCTCCTCTTGAAATTGCAGACAAGGCTCGGCGCGCGCTCGATGCGCGGCACGGCGTGCCTAGGATTCCGGCAATCGCCGCCGCAAGTCAACCGATTCGCGCGGAATTGGAATGTGTGGTGCCAGATACCCGATCGCAACCCGCTCAGCGCGCCATCCAGCCGCCGTCCACCGACACCACCGCGCCGGTGACGTAGGACGAGCCCGGCGCGGCCAGGAACAGCACCGTCGTGGCGATCTCCTCCGGCGCGCCGAACCGCCCCATCGGGATGCGGGCGATGAGCTGCGCCGACCGCTCCGGGTCGCTGCGGAGCGGCGCGGTATTGTCGGTCACCATGTAGCCCGGGGCGATGGCGTTGACGGTGATGTCGTGCGGGGCGAGCTCGTTGGCGAGGGCCTTGGTGAGCCCCGCGACCGCGTGCTTGGAGGCGGTATAGGCCGGGATCCGGATGCCGCCCTGGAACGACAGGAGCGAGCCGATATTGATGATCCGCCCGGGCATCCGGGCCGCGATCATGTGACGGGCCGCGGCCTGGGAAAGAAGGAACAGGCTCCGGACATTGACGTCCATCACCGCATCCCAGTCCGCCTCCGAATAGTCGAGGAGGTCCGCCCGGCGGATGATCCCGGCATTGTTGACGAGGATGTCGAGCCGGCCGAAGCGGTCATGCGCCTCGGCCACCGCGGCGTCGATCTCGGCCCCGTCGGCGAGGTCGAGCAGCACCTCGGCGAAGTGCCGGCCGGTCTCGGCGACCGCCGCCGCCGTCTCCGGCATCGGGTTGGGTCCGAGGCCGACGACGTCGGCCCCGGCCTCGGCCAGCGCCACGGCGATCGCCCGGCCGAGCCCGCGCCGCGCCCCGGTGACCAGCGCCACCTTGCCGTTGAGGCCGAAATGGGCGGCAAGGCTCATCGCGCCCGCCTCAGGTCAGCTTGCCGCGGGCGGCGACCGGCCACTCGATCTCGATGTCGTCGCCGCGCACGCCATAGACCTTGTCGTGCATGTTGACGCAGACGCAGCAATGGTTGGGGATGATGTTGATCACCTCGCCGATCTTCGGCCGCCGCTCGGCGCCGGAGAAGTCCAGCACCCCGTGCTCCTCGGAGAGGTTGGCCACCACCGCGCCCGGATACTCGACGATCCGGCCGAAGTTCTTCACGTAGTACTGCTCGCGGGTGAGCGCCTTGGAGCCGGCGTCCATGATGCCGCGGTCGCCGGTCGGCATGCTGACCACGGTCGCCCGGACGGTGAGCGCACAGTCGTCCCACGAGGCATAGCCCGAATGGACCATCATCGCGTCGTTGAAGACGTAGGTCCCGGCCCGGTGCTCGGTGAGCATCGGGAAATCGGCCAGCGTCAGCATCGCCGGGGTGCCGCCGCCCGAGACGATCGGCAGCGGGATGCCCTCCGCCTTGAACAGCTCCACCGCCCGGCTGAAATAGTCGACCGCCTTCTCGCCGGTGGTCGGGAAGGCCATCAGGCCCTCGAACCTGATGCGCGGCATGTTCATGGCGTAGCGGGCGAGCGACAGCGCCGCCTCCGGGCTCTGCACGCCGTTGCGGCCGAAGCCGACGTCGTTCTCGATGAGGATCGGCACGTCGCGGCCATGACGGACGCCGGCCTCGGACAGGCCGCGGATGACGTCCTCGTTGTCGGCGACCACGGTCAGCTTCTCGATGCGGTCCGAGAGCCGCATCAGGTGCTCGGTCTTCTGCTCGCCGACGATGTTGAAGGTGATCAGGATGTCGTCGGCCGCCCCGGCGTCGATGAACACCTCGGCCTCGCTGAGCTTCTGGCAGGTGATCCCGGAGGCGCCGGCCGCGATCTGCATCTTGGCGATGTCGGGAATCTTGTGGGTCTTGATGTGGGGCCGGTTCTTGATCCCTTGCGCGTCAATCAGCGCCTGGGCGTGCTTGATATTGTTCTCGAGCCGGTCGAGGTCGATGGTCACAACCGGCGTCTCGAGGTCCTGAACCTTGGTCATGTCGTCTGGCTTTCCGCGTGGACGTGGATCCAATTGTCAGACAATAGCACGGCCCTCAGGCGTCGCCAGCCATCTCCTTGCGGTGGGCTGCGGCCATTTCGCCAAGGCTGTTGAAGCGGAAATCGATGCGCGGCATCTCGGCCGGCCGCGAGGTCGCGCCGAACCCCTCCTTGTCGTGCCGGCGGAAGATCCAGCACGAGGCGAGGCCGAAGCTGTTGGCCGGCGCGTGGTCGTGGAAGAGGCTCTCGGCGGTGTGGAGGATCTTCGCCTTCTCGACGCCGTCGCGGCCGAGGGTCTCGATCATGTACTCGAAATTGCGCGGCGACGGCTTGTAGGAGCCGATGTCAGCGGCCGTCATGATCCAGTCGAAGTCGACGCCGAGGCGCTTGTTGCTGCCGGCGAAGCTCACCCGGTCGACGTTCGAGAGAATGCCGAGCTTGAAGTGCTGCTTGAGGTAGCGGAGCGCATCGGGGGTGTCGGGGAAGGCCGGCCAGTCGGGCACCGAGCCGCCGAACCGCGCCGCCGCCGTCTCGTCCGCCGCCACGCCCCATTCCTTCGCCAGCCGGCCATGGACCACGGCGAGCAGGCGCGAATAGATCATGTCCGGGGTCTCGGCCTCCTGCGCCGCCTCGTGCCGGGCGAAGGCCTCGAGCACCGCGTCGTCGGAGCGCCCGCCGCCGGCCTTCTCGACCAGCGGCCGGAGGTTGGTGAGGATACCGGTCTCCCAGTCGATCAGGGTGCCGTAGCAGTCGAAGGTCAGGGCCTCGAAATCACCGAGCTTCATGGGAGTCTCCAGGGTACCGCGGGCGCCGGAGGGACGCCGCGCGCAAGGGGTTGCCGGGTGGCATATCGCTTTCCCCGCCGG
>JAEVZM010000689.1 GCA_023392225.1 Pseudomonadota bacterium | reverse complement strand
TCGTGGCCCTGTCCGGCAGCGCCCGGGTCCGGATCGCAGGCACCGAGTCCGACCTGCCGGAGGGCTGTGCGGTCATCGTTCCGGCCAACGTCGAGTTTGCGCTGTTCAATCCTGGCAAAAGCTGCTTCGAGGCCATCGCCGTGCTGCCGGTCGGCGGCAAGGCGATCCTCGAGGATGGCTCGGCGTTCACCCCGCCGTGGGCGGCGTGACGGTCGCGTCGACGCTGGCCGGCCCGATGCGGGCGTCACACCCTCATCAGCGCGGCGACGTGGGCCGCGACCGAGTCGCCGAGGCCGCGGAGATCATAGCCGCCCTCGAGCAGACTGATGACCCTGCCGCCGGCGTGGCGGTCGGCAACCTCCATCAGCCGGCGCGTCGCCCAGGCGAAGTCTTCCTCGTTGAGGTTGAGGCCGCCCAGCGGGTCGCGCCAATGGGCATCGAACCCGGCGGAGACCACGATCAGGTCGGGCCGGAAGGCATTGAGCGCCGGCAGGATGCGCTCGTCGAAGGCCGACATGAACTCGACCCCGCCATCGCCAGGATCGAGCGGGACGTTGAGGATGTTGCCGACGCCGGTCTCGCTCGCCGCGCCGGTGCCGGGATAGAGCGGCATCTGGTGGGTGGAGGCGTAGAGGAAGCTCGGGTCGTTCCAGACGATCGCCTGCGTGCCGTTGCCGTGGTGGACGTCCCAGTCCACGATCGCCACCCGCTCCGCCCCCTGCACCGCCTGAGCGTAGCGGGCGGCGATGACGGCATTGGCGAATAGGCAGAAGCCCATCGCCCGGCCGGGCTCGGCATGGTGCCCCGGCGGGCGGACGGCGCAGAATGCATTGGCCACCGTGCCGTCGAACACCGCATCGACCGCGACCAGGCCGGCACCGACGGCATTGGATGCGACCTCGAAGCTGCGCGGCGAGACCCAGGTATCCGGATCGAGCTGGCCGATCCCCTCCTCCGGGATCGCGGCACGGACCGCCGCGACATAGGCGGGATCGTGGGCGGTCTCGAGCACCGCGTCGTCGACCGGCCTCGGCCGGGCGCGCACCAGCGCCGCGAAGTCCGGCTGGGACAGCACCCGGTTGACCGTCCGAATGCGGTCCGGCCGCTCGGGATGGCCGCTTGGCGTGACGTGTTCGAGGAACAGATCGTCGGCAACGAGAAGCGTGGTCACGAGACCGCCTTTCCTCTGCGGCGCGGTGCGCTCCCGCAATCGGCCCTATGCATTGCCGCTGGCCCGCTCGGTGAACAGCGTCAGCGCGTCGAGCGCCGCCGGCGAGCGCAGGAGGTCGGCGAAGCTGGTCGCTTCCTGATTGATGCGGGCGAGCACCTCCCGCCGGTCGCCACGCATCAGCCGCCGCGCCGTGCGCACCGCCTCCGGCGGCTTGTCGGCGAGGGAGCGGGCGCAGCCGTGGGCGATCGCATCGACCTCCTCCGGCGCCACCACCCGGTTGATGAGGCCCGACTGCATGGCGCGCTGCGCGTCGAAAGGCTCGCCAAGGACGAACAGCTCGAAGGCCCGGTGATAGCCGAGGATCAGCGGCGCCAGCACACTCGCCCCGCCCTCGGGCGGCATGCCGATATCGGCGCAGCCGGCGGAGAACACCGACCACTCGCTGGCGACGACGAAATCGCAATGAAGGAGCAGGATCGTGCCGATGCCGACGCACAGCCCGTCGACCGCGGCCACCACCGGCTTGTCGATGGTGGCGAAGGTCTTCATGAAGCGGATCGGCGCATCGCCGAACTTGGCCTGGTCGACGAACCGGCGGAGCTCGGTCGGATCGTGGCCCGCGGTGAACATGCCCGGCATGCCGGCGACGACGATGGCGCGCACGCTGGTATTGCGCTCCGCCAACGCCACGGCATCGGCGGCGAGGTCGAACATCTCCGCGGTCAGGGCGTTGCCGACTTCGGGACGATCGAAGCGGATCGTCTGCACGCCGTCGCCGATGTCGACTGTGATGTGGTCATGCATCGGGCAGCGTTCCTCGCATCGTCCTCCCCTTCGCCGGCACCCCGTCAATCTCCCATGAGGAGGCGCGCCGATCCCGGACCCAGCCCCCGACCCGCGCCGGTCGCCGCTGCTTCGAGCGCGCACGTCTCGGGCAGCACGGTTTGGGCGAAAAACGTTGCTTTGGCAAATTCGGCGCGTCCCTCCGGGTCACCTTCGCCCACCAGAGCCCCCTTTGCCAGCAATCCGCCCGCCAGCGTCGTGGCAAAGAGCCGGAGATAGGCGCCGGCGCCCGCCAGGGCCTCGACGCGACGCCCGTCGGCCCATGCCCCGGCGATGAACGCGGTGGCGGCGCGGAGCCGGTCGATGGCCGAGGCGAGCGGGCGATGCATGGCGCGGAGGGACTCATGGCGGGACGTGGCGAGAGCTTCCGCGATCGCGTCGAGCTCGGCAGTGACCGCGGTCACCGCTCGGCCATCGTCGAGCCGGAGCTTCCGCGCCACGAGGTCGATGGCCTGGATGCCGTTGGTGCCCTCGTAGATCGGGAAGATGCGGGCGTCGCGAAGAAACTGTGCAGCCCCGGTCTCCTCGATGTAGCCAGCCCCGCCATGGACCTGGATGCCGAGCGAGGCGACCTCGACCGCGGCATCGGTGGCGAAGGCCTTGGCGAGCGGCGTGAGCAGGCTGGCGCGATCCGCCCAGTCTCCCCGCTCCGCCGCCGGGCCGGTGCGCCCCATGTCGATTGCATGGGCGCAGGCGTAGCAGAGCGCCCGCGACGCCGTGACCAGCGACGCCATCCGCATCAGCATCACCTGCACGTCGGGGTGCCGGACGATCGCGTCCGGTCCGGGATCGGTCGAGCCCGGCGCCCTGCCCTGCCGACGCTCGCGGGCGTAGGCGAGTGCCGCCTGCCAGGCGCGCTCGGCGATGCCGACGCCCTGGATGCCGACCGAGAGCCGCGCGAGGTTCATCATCGTGAACATGCAGGCGAGGCCGCGGTTCTCCTCGCCGAGCAAGAAGCCGGTCGCCCCCTCGTAGGCCATGGTACAGGTCGGCGAGCCGTGGAGGCCGAGCTTGTGCTCGATGCCGGCCACCGTCACCGCATTGCGGCGGCCGGGGGTGCCATCATCGTCGGGCAGGAACTTCGGCACCAGGAACAGCGAGATGCCCGCGGTGCCCGCCGGCGCGTCGGGGAGCCGTGCCAGCACCAGGTGAACGATGTTCTCGGCGAGGTCATGGTCACCATAGGTGATGAAGATCTTCTGGCCGGTGATGCGATAGCTGCCGTCGCCGGCGGGCTCGGCGCGGGTGGCGAGCAGGGCCAGGTCCGACCCCGCCTGCGGCTCGGTGAGGTTCATCGTGCCGGTCCAGGCGCCGGAGGTGAGCTTCGGGAGATAGAGCGCCTTCAGCGCATCGGAGCCGTGGGCGGCGATCGCCTCGATCGCCCCCACCGTCAGCATCGGCCCGACGGCGAAAGCGGCATTGCCGGCGTTCCACAGCTCCTGCACCGCCATCTCGACCATCACCGGCAGGCCGAGGCCGCCATGGGCCTCAGGGGCACTGACGCCGGTCCAGCCGCCCGCGGCGAAATGCTCATAGGCCGCGCGCCAGCCCGGCGCGGTGGCGACGCCACCGTCGCGCAGCGCCGCGCCCTCGCGAT
>JAEVZM010000638.1 GCA_023392225.1 Pseudomonadota bacterium | reverse complement strand
CTATGGTCCGGAGGCGCCGCCCACGCCACTCGCCTATGGCCCTTCGACGCCGACCTATGATCCGGTGCGCCAGTCGCTCCTGAACGACGATGCCGAAGCCGCGGCGGCCGAGGAGGCCGACGCCGCGCCGACGGCCGATCGTGCCGCCGCGCCCCGGGGCGACCGTGCGACGGTGCGGTCCTTCGTCAACATGCGGGCAAAGCCCGACAACGGCGCCGCGGTGGTGGCGGTGCTCGCCCAGGGGCTCTCGGTCAGGGTGCTGAGCTGCGACTACTGGTGCGAGATCGAGGCCGGCGGCAAGCGCGGCTACGTCTACAAGAAGTTCGTCGGCCGCTGATCGTCCACGGCCGGCGCCAGCGCCGCGCGCTTGTGCTGCATCAACGCCGCCTCCCGCCCCATCCCGCAGTCTGCGGGGGGTTGGTGCTCGATATCCGGGAGGGTTTGCGATGAGCTACTACTTCGCCAAGACACTCGCCGCGCCGTTCGATGATGCGGTCGCGAAGGTCACCGCGGCGCTCGCCGACAAGGGCTTCGGCGTGCTGACCACGATCGACGTCAAGGCGACGATGAAGAAGAAGCTCGACGCCGACATGGCGCCCTACACCATCCTCGGAGCGTGCAACCCGCGCTTCGCGTGGAAGGCTCTGGAGGCCGAGGACAAGATCGGCACCATGCTCCCCTGCAACGTCGTCGTGCGCGAGGTTTCGCCGGGCGCGGTCGAGGTCGCGGCGGTCGACCCGGTAGCGTCGATGCAGGCCATCGAGAATCCCGCGCTGGCCGGTATCGCCGGCGAGGTGCGCGAGACGTTGCGCCAGGTCGTCGAAGGTCTCTGAGCGGCGGAGGCGCCATCGGCGCCCCCGCAGTTGTTCAGGCGGTCGCGGCTTCGGCCTTAGCCGGCTCGAGCGCCGCGGCGATCGCGTCGTCGATGGTCTCGAGCGGGATGAATTCGAGGCGACGCCGCGCGTCCTCCGAGACCTCCTCGACGTCCTTCATGTTGCGCGCCGGCAGCATCACGCGGGTGAGCCCGGCGCGGGCAGCGGCTGCGCTCTTCTCCTTGACGCCGCCGATCGGCAGGACCAGGCCGCGGAGGCTGATCTCGCCGGTCATCGCGGTATCGCTCCGGATGGTGCGGTCGGTGAGGAGGGACACGAGCGCCAATGTCATCGCGACGCCGGCGCTGGGGCCGTCCTTTGGAATCGCCCCGGCCGGGACGTGGATGTGGATGTCACTCTTCTCGAGCTTGGCCGCATCGATGCCGAGGGACTCGTGGCGGCTCTTGACGAGGCTGAGCGCCGCCTGCGCGCTCTCCTTCATCACGTCGCCGAGCTGGCCGGTGAGGATCAGCCGGCCGCCGCCCGGGGTCCGGGTCGCCTCGATGAACAGGATGTCGCCGCCGACCGGGGTCCAGGCGAGGCCGGTGGCGACGCCGGGCACGCTGGTCCGCATCGCCACCTCGTTCTCGAAGCGCGGCGGACCGAGCACCGTCTTGAGGTCGGCGACGTCGATCTTCACCCTGTCCGCCTTCTCCTCGGCGATCTCGACCGCGGCATGGCGGAGCGCGCGGCCGATCTCCCGTTCGAGATTGCGGACGCCGGATTCCCGCGTGTAGTGGTCGATGATCTCGCGCAGCGCCGCTTCGCTGATCTCGGCCTGCTCCGGCTTGAGGCCGTTCGCCTCGAGCTGCCGCGCGACGAGGTAGCGCCTGGCGATCTCGAGCTTCTCGCCGTCGGTGTAGCCGGAGAGCGAGATGATCTCCATGCGGTCGCGGAGCGGCCCGGGGATGGTGTCGAGGACGTTCGCGGTGGCGATGAACACGACGCGCGAGAGGTCGAACGGCACCGCGAGGTAGTTGTCGCGGAACGTGCCGTTCTGCTCCGGGTCGAGCACCTCGAGCATCGCCGCCGACGGGTCGCCGTGGATGCCCTGGCCGAGCTTGTCGATCTCGTCGAGCATCATCACGCAGTTGCGTGCGCCGGCGCGGCGGATGCCCTGGATGATGTTACCGGGGAGGGCGCCGACATAGGTCCGGCGATGGCCGCGGATCTCGGCCTCGTCATGAACGCCGCCGAGCGAGACGCGGACGAACTTCCGCCCCATGGCACGGGCGATCGACTGGCCGAGCGAGGTCTTGCCGACACCGGGCGGGCCGACGAAGCACAGGATCGGCGCCTTGCCTTCGGGCGCGAGCTTGCGCACGGCGAGATACTCGATGATCCGCCGCTTGATCTTGTCGAGGCCGAAATGGTCCTCGTCGAGGATCGCACGCGCGTCCTTGAGGTCGATCGGCGCCTCTGGCGCGAGCTTCCAGGGCAGCTCGATCAGCCAGTCGAGATAGGTGCGGATCATGCCGTATTCGGCCGCCGCCTCGGGCATGCGCTCGAGCCGCTTGAGCTCGCGGCGCGCCTGCTCCTCGACCTCCTTCGGCATCTCGGCCTTGGTGATCGCCTCCGACAGCTCGGCGATCTCGGTCTCCTTGCCGTCGTTCTCGCCAAGCTCCTTCTGGATCGCGGCCATCTGCTCGCGCAGCAGCACTTCGCGCTGGCGCTTGTCGAGCGAGGCGCGGGTCTGCTGGCCGATCTCCTGCGAGAGGCGCAGCACCTCGATCCGCTCGGCGAGGAAGCCCGACACGCGGTCGATGCGGGCGGAAAGGTCGATGGTCTCGAGCACCTCCTGCTTCTGCTCGACCGAGAGGTCGAGATAGGCGGCGACGATGTCGGCGAGCGCGCCCGGGTCGGCGATGGCGTTGATCTGCTGCACCATCTCCTGCGGCACCTGGGGCAGGAGCTCGAGCGCCTCGAGCGCCTGGCGCTTGAGGTTGAGGAAGCGGGCCTCGATCTCGGGCGTCTGGGCGTCCGGGGTCTCGATCCGCTCGATGCGGGCGACGAGGAACGGCCAGCCGTGCAGGAACTCGACGACGCGGAAGCGCTGCTCGCCTTGCGAGACGACGTGGTGCGAGCCGTCCTTGCCGGTGAGGTAGCGCACGACATTGGCGATGGTGCCGATCCGGTAGAGATCGAGCTCGCCCGGCTCGTCGACGCTCGGGTCGCGCTGGGCGAGGATACCGATCTGGCGCTCGCCGCGCACGGCGTCCTGCGCGGCGGCGACCGAGCGCGGCCGGCCGAGCGTCACCGGGATGACCATGCCGGGGAACATGACGAGCTGGCGGACCGGCACGATGGCGATCGCGTCGGCGGGGATCTCCCGCTCGGGGCGGGAGCCGGTTTCAGCTTCTTTCGCGCTCAGGGTCTCGGTATCGGCCACGATCAGGGTCTCTCGATCTTGTGCAGGCGTATCAGCAGGCAGCCGTCAGCCGCTTCGCGCTTCACCGCGTCGTAGCGGCCGGGAGGGAGCGGGATGCGCCGCTCGAAGCGCCCATAGGGCAGCTCCATGCGGTGGATACGGGCAGTGCGGAGCGATTCAGGCAGGCGCCGGGTTCCGACGACCACAAGGTCCGAGCCGCTGATCGCCGCTTCGGCCTTGGTCGGGTCGACCCCGGGCAGGGCGACGATCACCAGAAGCTCGCTCGCCGTCTCGATCACGTCGACCGGCGGCTCCCAGGTGGGTACCGCCGCGCCCTTCCGCAACTCGAAGAAGCGGCCGCGCATCTCGTCGGCCTCGTTCGCCATGGCGCGCATCTGCGCCCACATCCAGATTTCGGGTTTTCGCGCCGCCATGCCTGCCGTTCCTCGGGTCCGCCTGTCCGCCCAAGGTCTAGCATGTCGCGACTTTGTGCCAGCTTTTCAAGACCCTGGCCGTCCGTGGCCGGCGTCCGCGGGCGGTGCCAGACGGTAGCGGTGGAAACTGCCGCGTGGAGGTCTGGCGCTCGACGCGCCCGGGCTCTATATCTCGACACGCGAGTGCTGCGGGGTTTGGCAGGAGACACTTATCCCCGGGGCCTTATCGATCCTAACGGGAGCTGTACCTGCCCGGACCCGTGGGTCCAGGCACACGGCGCCCACCTACTCTGTAGGTCTCCGGGATCGTATCCTCCACCGGCTCAGTGGCCTCGCACTTTGCCTTCCGCCCCCGCAGACGGTAGCTCCTGCCTTGGCGTCGAAATCCGAACTCCGCGACCGGGCCCTCCGGCAGCGGGATGCGACCCATCCCGAGTTCCGTGCGGGCGCTTCCGCCGCGATCGCGGCGCGCGTGCTGCCGCTGGTGGCGAACCTCGCGCCGCGCGGCCTTGCCGCCTATGTCGCGATGCGAAGCGAGGTCGATCCCGCCGCGATCGTCGACGGTGCACGGAAGCGGGGCGTAGCGGTCGGGCTGCCGGTGGTGCTCTCCGGCGGCGGCCTCGCATTCCTCCGGCACGAGGCGCGCGATCCGCTGGTGCCCGGCGGGTTCGGCACCCGCGTGCCGCAGGCCGGTGCCCCGGAAATAGCGCCCGACATCATCGTCGTCCCCCTGGTCGGCTTCGACCGCCACGGCACCCGCATCGGCTACGGCAAGGGCCACTACGACCGCACCATCGCCGCGCTGCGCCGGCGCGGTATCGCGCCGCTCCTCGTCGGGGTTGCGTTTTCAGTGCAGGAGGTCGACACGATCCCGCACGAACCCCACGACGTCCGGCTCGACCTGATCGTCACCGAGATCGAGACCCTGGATTTCCGCCCGCAAGGAGCCGCCCTGCGATGAGACTGCTTTTCCTCGGCGATGTCGTCGGCCGCTCCGCCCGCAATGCGGTGACCCGGGTGCTGCCCGGGCTGATCTCGGACCACCGGCTCGATTTCGTGGTGGTGAATGGCGAGAACGCGGCCGGCGGCTTCGGCATCACCGAGGATATCCTGCGCGCCTTCCTCGACGCCGGTGCCGACGTGGTCACCACCGGCAACCACGTCTTCGACCAGCGCGAGGCGCTGAGCTTCGCCGTCCATCAGGAGCGTTTCCTCCGGCCTGCCAATTTTCCGGCCGGGACGCCGGGCCGCGGTGCCGGCGTGTTCCTCGCCCGCAACGGCGCCCGGGTGCTGGTGGTCAACGTCATGGGGCGGGTGTTCATGGATCCGCTCGACGATCCCTTCGCCGCCATCGACCGCGAGATCTCGGCCTGTCCGCTCGGCGAGCAGGCCGACGCGGTGCTGGTCGACTTCCACGGCGAGGCGTCGAGCGAGAAGCAGGCCTTCGGCCATTATCTCGACGGCCGGGCGACGCTGGTGGTGGGCACCCATACCCACGTGCCGACCTCCGACTATCGCGTGCTGCCCGGCGGCACCGCCTACCAGACGGACACCGGCATGTGCGGCGACTACAATTCGGTGATCGGCATGGACAAGGAGGAGCCGGTCCGCCGCTTCGTCACCAAGGTGCCGGGTGAGCGCTTCACGCCGGCACAGGGCGCGGCGACGCTCTGCGGCATCGCGGTGGAGGTCGACGATTCGACCGGTCTCGCCACCGCCTGCGCGCCGCTCCGCATCGGTGGTGTGCTGGCCGAGACCCGGCCGGCGTTCTGGTCGTGAGCGGCCACGCATCACGACAATCGACGGCGCCACTCCCGATCGCGTATCGTGCCTAAAACGAGGTGCGGGAGGAGGCGGAATTGCGGGAACGCGGATTGAATGCGCCGCTGGCGCGTGATGCCATGGCTTACGTGCTCGCCGGCGGGCGCGGCAGCCGCCTCATGGAGCTGACCGACAAGCGGGCCAAGCCTGCGGTGTTCTTCGGCGGCAAGACCCGGATCATCGACTTCGCGCTGTCCAATGCGCTCAACTCCGGCATTCGCCGCATCGCGGTGGCGACCCAGTACAAGGCGCACAGCCTGATCCGCCATCTGCAGCGCGGCTGGAACTTCCTCCGCCCAGAGCGCAACGAGAGCTTCGACGTGCTGCCGGCCAGCCAGCGGGTCTCTGAGAGCCAGTGGTACGAGGGCACCGCGGACGCGGTGTTCCAGAACCTCGACATCATCGCCAGCTACCGGCCCAGGCACATCGTCATCCTCGCCGGCGACCACATCTACAAGATGGACTACGAGCTGATGCTCCAGCAGCACGTCGACTGGGGCGCCGACGTGACCGTCGGCTGCCTCGAGGTGCCGCGCGAGGAGGCCAAGGGCTTCGGCGTCATGCATGTCGATGCCGAGGACCGCATCATCTCGTTCCTCGAGAAGCCGGCCGACCCGCCGGGAATGCCGGACATGCCCGAGATGGCGCTCGCCTCGATGGGCATCTACGTCTTCGAGACCGGGTTCCTGTTCGATCTGCTCCGGCGCGACGCCGCGGACCTCGCCTCGAGCCACGATTTCGGCAAGGACCTCATCCCCTATGTCGTCAAGCACGGCAAGGCGATGGCGCACCGCTTCGCCGATTCCTGCGTGCGCTCCGATCCCGAGTCGGAGCCCTACTGGCGCGACGTCGGCACGGTCGACGCGTACTGGCAGGCCAATATCGACCTCACCGAGATCGTTCCGGCCCTCGACCTCTATGACCGGCACTGGCCGATCTGGACCAATGTCGAGCTCACCGCGCCGGCGAAATTCGTCCACGACAAGGATGGGCGGCGCGGGCAGGCGGTCAGCTCGATCGTCGCTGGCGGCTGCGTGGTGTCGGGCGCGTCGGTGCACGGATCGCTCCTCTTCAGCAATGTCCGGGTCAATTCCTACGCCTCCTGCGAGGAGGCGGTGGTGCTGCCCGGCGTCGATGTCGGCCGCTCGGCGCGGCTGACCAAGGTGGTGATCGATCGCGGCGTGAAGATCCCCGAAGGGCTCGTGATCGGCGAGGATCCCGAGCTCGACGCCCGCCGCTTCCGGCGGACCGAGAGCGGCATCTGCCTCGTCACGCAGACCATGATCAACGCGATCCGCTAGACCCGCGATGCGCGTTCTTTCGGTCGCCTCCGAAGTCTTCCCCCTGGTCAAGACCGGTGGTCTCGCCGACGTCGTCGGCGCGCTACCCGACGCGCTCGATTCCGAGGGCGTCGAGATGCGGGTGATGGTGCCGGGCTACCCGGATGTCATGGCCGCGCTCGAGGGTGGCACGGTGCTGCGGGACTATGCCGACCTGTTCGGCGGCGCGGCGCGACTGGTCGCGGGCACCGCGGCCGGGCTCGACCTCATCGTCCTCGATGCTCCGGCGCATTTCGCCCGGCCCGGCAATCCCTATCTCGCGCCCGATCGCTCCGATTGGCCGGACAACTGGCAGCGTTTCGCCGCCTTGTGCCGGGCGGCGGCGGATGTCGGGTCCGGTGCGGTCGAGGACTTCGTGCCGGATGTCGTCCATTGCCACGACTGGCAGTCGGGACTGGTGCCGGCCTATCTCCGCCATGCCGGCCATGGTGCGGCGCGGTCGGTGGTGACGATCCACAACATCGCCTTCCAGGGTGCCTTTCCGGCGGCGGTCTTCCCCAGTCTGGGGTTGCCAGGCTCGGCCTGGAGCATCGAGGGCGTCGAGTATCATGGCGCCGTCGGCTACCTGAAGGCCGCCCTCCACTACGCCGATGCGATCACCACCGTCAGCCCGACCTATGCCGAGGAGATCTGCACCCCGGAAGGCGGGATGGGGCTCGATGGCCTGCTCCGTGCCCGGCGGGACGTTCTCTCGGGCATCGTCAACGGCATCGACACCATGGTCTGGGACCCGGTCTCCGACCCCAATCTCGAGACCAACTACACCGCCGCGACCCTCGGCCGCCGTGCCGCCAACCGGCGCGCCGTCGAGGCCGCCTTCGGGCTCGCGCCGGGCGACGGCATGCTGTTCTGCGTGGTCAGCCGCCTCGGTTGGCAGAAGGGCATGGACATCCTCGGCGAGTGCATCGACGGGCTGGTCGCCGGCGGTGCCCGGCTCGCTGTGCTCGGGTCCGGGGAAGCGGCGATCGAGGGCATGTTCCACGCCGCGGCCGCGCGTCATCCCGGCCGGGTCGGCATGGTCACCGGCTATAGCGAGCCGTTGTCGCACCTCCTCCAGGGCGGATCGGATTCGGTCCTGGTGCCGTCGCGCTTCGAGCCGTGCGGGCTGACCCAGTTCTACGGGCTCCGCTACGGCTGCGTCCCGCTGGTGTCGCGGGTCGGCGGCCTAGCCCCCACCAAAAACGAAGCCAAAGACCCCCC
>JAEVZM010000564.1 GCA_023392225.1 Pseudomonadota bacterium | reverse complement strand
AGGGCGTCGCCATCCTCTTCGTCAGCCACCGCATGGAAGAAGTGTTCGAGATCGCCGACGAGATCACCGTGTTCCGCGACGGCCGGCTGATCTCGACCATGCCGCGGGCCGAGGCGACGCCGCAGCGCGCCATCGCCGACATGGTCGGCCCCGAGATGGGGCTGCTCGCCAAGCGCCCGGCGGCACCGCAGGGGGACGTCCTCCTGTCGGTGCGCAACCTCGCCCGCGAGGGCGTGTTCGAGGACGTCGGCTTCGAGGTGCGCCGTGGCGAGGTGCTCGGCTTCGCCGGGCTGATCGGCGCCGGCCGCACCGACGTCGCGCTGGCGCTGTTCGGCATCGCCCCGGCCACCGCCGGCACGATCGCGTTCGAGGGCAAGCCGGTGACGATCCGCTCGCCCGAGGAGGCGATGCGCCTCGGCATCGCCTACGTCTCCGAGGACCGCCGCCAGCTCGGCCTGTCGCTGCCAATGTCGATCTCGGCCAACATCACGCTGCCGATCCTCGGCCAGTACCTCAACAGTCTCGGCCTGGTCCGTCGCAGCGAGGAAACCGCGACCGCCGAGGCGTGGCGGAAGCGGCTGTCGATCCGCACGCCCTCGGTCGACCTCGCGGTCGCCAAGCTCTCGGGCGGCAACCAGCAGAAAGTCATGCTCAGCAAGTGGCTCAACACCAAGCCGTCGCTGCTCATCGTCGACGAGCCGACGCGCGGCATCGACGTCGGCGCCAAGGCCGAGGTGCACGCGATCATCGGCGAGCTGGCCAACGAGGGCATGGGGATCATCGTCATCTCCTCCGACCTGCCCGAGGTGCTGGCGCTGAGTGACCGCGTGCTGGTCATGCGCGAGGGGCGGCAGATGGCGATCCTCGACGCCGAGGAGGCCGACCAGGAGCGGGTGATGACCGCCGCGATGGGCGGCCACGTGCACGCGGTGCCGGCATGAACTGGCTGCAGCAGCGCGTTCGTCCCGAGCAGGTCCGCGAGCTGAGCCTCCTGCTCCTGATCATCGCCGCGGTGATCTTCTTCGGCTCGATGATCGACAGCTACTACACGTCGCGGACCTTCAACCGCATCGCCTCGAGCGTGGCGATCATCGCGGTGGTCGCGGTCGGCCAGACGCTGGTCGTCCTCACCCGCAACATCGACCTCTCGGTCGGCTCGATCGTCGGCTTCACCGCTTATTTCACCGGCACGATCCTCGCCGCCAACAACGGCCTCCACCCGCTCGTCGTGGTGCTGATCGCGGTGGCGATGGGCGCCGTGATGGGCGCGATCAACGGCATCATCGTCGCGTGGGGGCGGGTGCCCTCGATCATCGTGACGCTCGGCACGCTCGCCATCTATCGCGGCGTCCTGATCGAGATGTCCGGTGCCAAGACCGTCACCACCGACAGCCTGCCAAGCTGGCTCATCGACCTGCCGCGCGAGAACCTCTTCGTGCTCGCCGGGCTCGAGGTCCGGGTCCTCGTGGCGCTGGCGCTCGCCTGCGTGCTCGTCTTCCAGGTCGGCACCAGCTACCTCAGCTTCGGCCGGCGGCTCTACGCCATCGGCTCGAACCCCGACGCGGCGGCGCTGATCGGCCTCCCGGTCAAGCGGATCGTGTTCCTCGCCTTCGTGATCTCCGGGGCGCTGTCCGGCCTCGCCGGCTTCATGTTCCTCGCCCGCTTCGGCAACATCACGGTCGAGGCCGGGCGCGGGCTCGAGCTGCAGGTGGTCGCCGCGGTGGTGGTCGGCGGCGTCAACATCTTCGGCGGCTCCGGCACCATCGTCGGCGCGCTCCTCGGCGCGATCATGATCGGCACGCTGGAGCAGAGCCTCTTCCGGCTGCAGATCAGCGAGTTCTGGCGCGATGCGCTGCTCGGCCTCCTGATCCTCCTCGCGGTGGCGAGCGACGCGGTGATCCTCAAGCGGCTTCGCGCGCTGTGGACCCGGGCCGACCTCAAGCTGATCGACAAGCCGCCGGAGACGGCCGGACGGGAGGGGCAGCCGCGATGACCCGCTTCCGCCATCTCCGCGGCTGGGAGGCGCTGCTCCTGGTCCTGCTCGCGGTGATCGTCGCCGCCAATGTCAGTGCCTCGCCGTACTATCTCGGCGTCGGCAACCTCGTGAACCTGTTCCAGCTGTCGATCGAGAAGGTGATCGTCGCGCTGGCGATGACGCTGATCATCATCAATGGCGAGATCGACCTCTCGGTCGCCTCGATCATGGGGCTCTCCGCCTGCGTTCTCGCCTGGCTGTTCCAGCTCGGTGTGCCGGTGCCGGTGGCGCTCCTGGCGGGGCTCGCGGCGGGTGCGGTCGCGGGCGCCTTCAACGGCTTCTGGGTCGCCTATGTCGGCCTGCCGTCGCTGGCGGTCACGCTCGCCGGGCTGATCGGCTTCCGCGGCATCGCCCGCATCCTCCTCGAGGACCGCGCCATCGGCGGTTTCCCGGAGTGGTTCAACACCCTCGGCCAGCAGCCGATCGCCGGCCCGCTGACGCTGTCGCTGATCATCTTCTTCGTGCTCTTCGCCGTGTTCGCGGTGGTGCTGCATGCCTCGGCCTTCGGGCGGCTGATCTACGTGATCGGCAACAATGCCGAGGCGGCGCGCTACTCGGGCGTCAAGGTACGGCGGCTGAAGATGACGCTGTTCATCATATCCGGCCTCGTCGCCGCGCTCGCCGGCCTGCTCTACGCGGCGCGGCTCGGCTCGGTCCGCGGCGACATGGCGG
>JAEVZM010000542.1 GCA_023392225.1 Pseudomonadota bacterium | reverse complement strand
AAGCCGCGGTCGCCGACATGGCGACCGAGATCGACGCCGCGGCCCTCCTCGTCTACCGCGCCGCCTGGACCAAGGACGCCGGCGCGACGCGCATCACCCGCGAGGCGGCGATGGCGAAGCTGGCGGCGACCGAGTGGGCGCAGGCCGTGATCGACCGCGCGGTGCAGCTCCACGGCGCCCGCGGCGTCACCAGCGGTGAGACCGTCGAGGCGCTCTACCGCGACATCCGCGCACTCCGCATCTACGAGGGCGCCACCGAGATCCAGAAGCTGATCATCGCCCGGGCGGTGCTCGCGGAGACTGCCGCATCGTGACGACGCCCTGGACCACCACCGTCAAGATCCGCTTCGCCCATTGCGACCCGGCGGGCATCGTCTATTTCGCCCGCCACTTCGACATCATGAACGGCGTGCTCGAGGACTGGTTCACCGAGGGCCTCGGCATCGACTATCACGGCTTGGTCTACGAGCGGCGCGTCGGGCTCGGCTATGCCCATGCCGAGGCCGATTTCCGCCTGCCGGCGCGGATGGGCGAGCGCCTCACCTATGCCGTCCATGTCGAGCGGGTCGGCAACAAGTCGCTGCCGCTCCGCCTCGTCGCCACCCGCGACGGCGACGAGGTGCTGACCGCCTCGCTGGTGATCGTCAGCACCGACATCGACCGCGCCGCATCGATCCCGCTGCCCGACGACGTGCGGGCCGCGGTCACGGCCTACCACGAGGGAACGCGATGAGCGGCGAGCGCCGGAACGGCATCGTCCACGACGTGCTGCAGCCACCCGGCTGGCCGGCACCGCGCGGCTACGTCAACGGCGTCAGCGCCACCGGGCGGATGGTGTTCACCGGCGGGCTGGTCGGCTGGGACACGGCCGGCGCCTTCCCCGCGACGATGGCGGCGCAGGTGCGGCAGGCGCTTCAGAACACGGTCGCCGTGCTCGCCGAGGCCGGCGCGGGGCCGGAGCACATCGTGCGGATGACCTGGTACGTGACCAGCGTCGCGGCCTACACCGCCGGCCTTCCGGAGATCGGTGCGACCTGGCGGGAGACGATGGGGCGGACCTTCCCGCCAATGGCCGTGGTCGAGGTGGTGCGGCTGGTCGAGCCGGCGGCGATGGTCGAGATCGAGACCACCGCGGTGGTGCCCGCCTGAGGCCGCGGGAGCCGCGAGGGCCGACGTGACAAGGCCAGACGACCGGCGTAGCATGCTTTAGGCTTAAAGCAATTTGGCGATAGAGCGGTAGACATGGCGGGTACGCTCAGAAGCGTTGCGATCGTCGGCGCCGGCCCCGCCGGCCTCTACTTCTCGATCCTGATGAAGAAGGCGGCGCCGTTCGTCGACATCACCGTCTACGAGCGCAACCGGATCGGCGACACCTTCGGCTTCGGCGTCGTCTTCTCCGACCAGACCCTCGACACGTTCGAGCGCTACGACCCCGAGAGCTACCAGGCGATCACCAACGAGTTCGTCTACTGGGACGACATCGCCATCCACTTCAAGGACGCCGAGTTCCGGGTCGGCGGCAACGGCTTCTGCGGCTGCGCCCGGCGGACGCTCCTCCTCATCCTCCACGAGCGGGCGGAGGACCTCGGCGTCAAGTTCGTGCTCGGCCACGACGTCGACGACATCGCCCCGCTCACCCGCGACCACGATCTCGTCGTCCTCGCCGACGGCATCAACTCCCGCTTCCGCGAGCAGCACCGCGACCATTTCGGCACCGAGATCGACCTCCGGCCGAACAAGTTCGCCTGGATGGGCGCGGCGACCCCGCTCGACGCCTTCACCTTCGCCTTCGAGGAGACCGAGTGGGGCGTGTTCGTCGCCCATGCCTACCAGTACCAGTTCCGCAACCACCGCTCGACCTGGGTGTTCGAGACCGACGCCAGGACCTTCGAGCGGGCCGGGCTCGGCGAGATGAGCGAGGCGGACTCGGCCAAGCTCATGGAGCGGATCTTCGCCCGGCACCTCCGCGGCCACCCGGTGCTCACCAACCGCTCGGTGTGGCGGAACTTCCCGATGGTGCGGAACAAGCGCTGGGTGAAGGACAACCTGGTGCTGCTCGGCGACGCCAAGTCCTCGGCGCATTTCTCGATCGGCGCCGGCACCAAGCTCGCCATGGAGGACGCGATCGCGCTCTACGAGGCGTTCGTCGCCGAGGGCGGGGTCGAGGATTCGCTGGCCCGTTTCGAAACGCAGCGCCGCGACGAGGTCGAGCGCACCCAGCATTCGGCCGACGTCAGCCTGGTCTTCTTCGAGCACATCCGCCGCTTCTGGGACTTCGACCCGGCGCAGTTCGCCTTCGGCGTGATGACCCGCTCGAAGGCGATCACCTACGACAACCTCCGCCTCCGCGCGCCGGACTTCGTCGACACGGTCGACCGGCGCTTCGCCGAGGGCGTCAGGCAGCGCGGCTTCGACGTCGACGCCGAGCACCCGGTGCCGCCGATGTTCCAGCCGTTCCGGCTCCGCGACATGGTGCTCCGCAACCGGGTCGTGGTCTCGCCGATGTGCATGTACTCGGCCAAGGACGGCGTGCCGGGCGACTGGCACCTCGTCCACTACGGCGCCCGGGCCATCGGAGGGGCGGGCCTTCTCTTCACCGAGATGACCGACATCTCGCCCGAGGGGCGGATCAGCCCCGGTTGCACCGGCCTCTGGAACGACGCGCAGGAAGCGGCCTGGAGGCGGATCGTCGACTTCGTCCATGGAAGCTCGGCGGCGAAGATCTGCCTCCAGATCGGCCATGCCGGGCGGAAGGCCTCGACCCGGGTGCTGTGGGAGGGCGATTCGCGGCCCCTCCCCAAGCCGGAGGACAACTGGCCGGTCGTCGGCGCCTCGCCGATCCCCTACTACCCCGAGAGCCAGGTGCCGCACCCGCTGACCCAGGACGACATGGACGGGATCGTCGCGGAGTTCGTGGCGACCGCCGAGCGGGCCGAGCGGGCCGGCTTCGACATGATCGAGCTGCACTGCGCCCACGGCTATCTCCTCGCCTCGTTCCTCTCCCCGCTCACCAACCGGCGCGAGGACGAATACGGCGGCAGCCTCCAGAACCGGCTGCGCTTCCCGCTCGAGGTGTTCGCCCGGATGCGCGAGGCCTGGCCCGCGGCGAAGCCGATGTCGGTGCGCATCTCGGCGACCGACTGGGCCGAGGGCGGCCTCGGCTCCGACGATGCGGTGGCGATCGCCGCCGCCTTCGCCGAGGCCGGGGTCGACCTCGTCGACGTCTCGACCGGGCAGACCGACCCGGCGTCGAAGCCGGTGTTCGGGCGGATGTTCCAGACCCCGTTCTCCGACCAGATCCGGAACGAGGCGCGGGTCGCGACGATGTGCGTCGGCAACATCACCAGCGCCGACCAGGTGAACACCATCCTCGCTGCCGGCCGCGCCGACCTCGTGGCGCTCGCCCGCCCGCATCTCAGCGACCCGAACTTCACGCTCCGAGCCGCCGCCTGGTACGGCGTGCCGGACCAGCCGTGGCCACCGCAGTACTTCATGGGCCGCGACCAGCTCCGCCGCACCGCGCCGAAGGACCGCGAGGAGCTGACCGACCTCAGGATCAAGGCCCGGCCGAAGACCCGGGCCGACCTGATGGCCGGCCGCACCGACCAGATCGCTGGCGGGGTCTTCGACCTCGGTCCCTAGGCGCGCCGGGCGACGAAGCGGGCTTGGGTCGCCGGGGCGATGCCGCTATCCTTGCCGGCCAAACGACATGAGGTGATGCGGCAATGGCGGTGCTCTTCGTCCAGATCAAGACCGAGATCGGCAAGGCCTACGAGGTCGCCGATGCCATCGCCGATGCCGAGATCGCCTCGGAGATCTATTCGACCGCCGGCGACTTCGACCTCCTGGTCAAGTTCTACGTCCCGCCGGACGAGGATCCGGGCCGGTTCGTGACCGGCGTGGTGCAGCGGATCGGCAACATCCGCGACACGCGGACGATCGTCACCTTCAAGGCGTTCTGAAGTCAGGTCCTGAAAGCGGAAATCCCGGCGCGAGGCCGGGATTTCGAGATCGTCAAAGGCTCCGGCTGGAGCCGAATCAGGCCGCGCGATCGACCAGGCGCCACACGGCCGGCACGGCCGCGGCGGCGAGCAGGATCTTGAGCAGGTCGCCGAGGATGAACGGGGCCACGCCGGCGCTGAAGGCGGCGGACACGCCGAGGCCGGTGCCGTTCGCGGTCTCGAGGAACCAGGCGAGCCAGCCGAAGCCGAGCGCCATCATCACCACCTCGGTGGCGAGCATCACGCCGAGCATCTTCGGGAAGGAGCGGCTCCAGCCGCGGTCGGCGGCCTTGCCGACGACGAAGGCCATGACCACGAAGCCGAGCAGGAAGCCGCCCGTCGGGCCGAGCAGGTAGGCCGGGCCGGCAACCGCCGGGGGCGTGTTGGTGAAGACCGGCAGTCCCATCGCACCCTGGGCGAGATAGGCGAGGACGGTGATCACCGCGAGGCGCGAGCCATAGGTCGCCCCGATCGCCAGCACCGCCAGGGTCTGCAGCGTCATCGGCACCGGGAAGAACGGCACCCGGACCTTGGCGGCGATGGTGAGGAGGATGCTACCGGCGACGACCAGCGCGATCGCGGTCAGGATGCGGGCGGCGCCCTCGGGCAGGTAGGTTTCGGCGAGTGCGGCGCGCGCCGGCGCCTCGGAATGCATCGACATCTGGTACCCCCGACAAGTTCGACGTCCCCGAGCTATAAGGAGAATCGCCCGCCCGAACAAGCCGCGGCGCCATCCACCCACGG
>JAEVZM010000510.1 GCA_023392225.1 Pseudomonadota bacterium | reverse complement strand
GTGGATGAGCTGGCGGAAGCGGCGCGGCCCGGCGCCCGGCACCTGCACCGGCAGCGGGCCGACGGCGCCGGCATAGCCGGTCCGGCCGGGAAAGAGGTTGCCGTTGAGCACCACGCCGCCGCCGACGAACCAGCCGACGAAGATGTAGAGGAAGTCCGAATAGCGGTCCGGATTGCCGACCACCAGCTCCGCCGCGCAGGCCGCCGTGGCGTCGTTGTAGACGTGTACCGGCCAGGACGACACAGCCTCGACCTCGACCTTGAGGTCGACATCGCGCCACACCTGCATGGCGCCGGGCGGAGCGTCGACCTCCTCCTCCCAGTTCCACATCTCGAACGGCGTGGCGACGCCGATCCCTGCGATCCGGCTCTCGGCGATGCCGGCGGCGAGGCGACGGATGCCGCCCGCGATGAAGTCGATGATCGCGCTCGGCTCGGGGTAGCGGTAGTCCTTGCGGAGGGTCCTGCGCACCGCGCCGGTGAAGTCGAGGAGCACGATGTCGGCGCTGCGCCGGCCGACCTTGACGCCAATCGAGAGCGCGCCGTCCGGGTTGAGGGCGAAGGGCACCGAGGGCTGGCCGACCTTGCCACGCTGCCGGCCTTGCTTGACGATCAGGCCGTCGGCCTCGAGGCCGCGCATGATGACCGTGATGGTCTGCGGCGAGAGCCCGGTGAGCCGGGCGATCTCGGCCTTGGGCAGGCGGCCGTGGCGGCGGATGAGCGACAGCACCAGGCGTTCGTTGTAGAGGCGGACGCCGACCTGGTTGGTGCCCCGCGAGAGATCGCCCACCGACGAGCGGCCGGCCTCGCCGGAACCCGTGTCGCCGTGTCCGAATCTGCCGGGCATGTCGCGTTTCCCCGGCGCGCCCCTCTGCCGGCGGCGTCGCCCAACCCCAGTCCGAGACCATTGGCGAGTTTGCGCCCGCGCCGGCCACTCACGAGACGATGAACAGCGGCTTCGGGGTCTGTCAATAAATAAATCCGATCGATTTAATGTTGACAATCCTCCTGTCCCGAGATTTTCCTACGGGGCTAGAGCGGATCGCTTCGGCCAACAAAAAGAAGATCGGACGACAGGGAGGAACGACATGACGCGCAGACGCGGTCTGCCCAGCGCTGCGATCCTTGCAGGCTCGACGGCGCTTTCCTTGGTGGACGCGCACGCCGCGGTCGCGTCATGGCCGCGTGGCGGCGTGATTTCCTGTCGTGCCGGCAAGCATTAGACTTTTGGGAAAAACAGCCGAAGGCCGGCCCGTGAGCGGTGCCTTGGCCTTCCGGTCCTGTCGCGAACCATAGGACAGGTGGGGGGAATGCAGAACCAGACGACCGGACGCATCGAGTCCAACAATTTCGAGTCAGCGCTGCCGTCGGACGATCCGACCGTCGCCGTGTTCGAGGAAAGCGATAGCGGGCCGCTGCGCCGCATTCAGCATTTCCTCCACGCCTATCCGACGATGATCCCGTTCATCATCCTCGTCCTGAGCGTGGTGATCTTCAGCTTCTTCGCCGGCAGCCGCTTCTTCGCGCCGCTCAACCTGTCGCTGGTGCTGCAGCAGGTGACGATCATCGCGGTGCTCGGCATCGCCCAGACGCTCATCATCCTGACCGCGGGCATCGACCTGTCGGTCGGCGCGATCATGGTGCTGTCCTCGATCGTGATGGGGCGGCTGGCGGTGGAAAGCGGGGTTCCGGTCTACTTCGCCTTCCCGATCGGGCTGGCCACCGGCATCGCCTGCGGCTGGCTGAACGGCCTCTTGGTGACCAAGCTGCGGCTGCCGCCGTTCATCGTCACCCTCGGCACCTGGAGCATCTTCGGGGCGCTGATCCTGTTCTATTCGAAGAGCGAGACCATCCGCCAGCAGGACGTGCAGGCGGTCGCCTCGTTCCTGCAATGGACCGGCTACGCCATCAATGACGGCCTGCGCGACAGCTACGCCTGGTTCAAGGGGTCGTGGGGATCGGAGAGCTGGCCCGAATGGAAGTTCCGCTTCGGCGGCGCGCGGATCACCTACGGCTCGATCCTGATGCTGCTGGTCGCCTTCGTCGTCTGGTACATCCTCAACCGCACAGCCTTCGGCCGGCATGTCTACGCCACCGGCGACGATCCCGACGCGGCCCGCCTCGCCGGCATCAACACCGACCGGACCCTGCTCGCCGTCTACACCCTCGCCGGCCTCATCTGCGCCATCGCCGGCTGGGTGCTGATCGGCCGCATCGGCGCGGTCAGCCCGCTGTCCGGCGCAACGGCGAACCTCGATTCGATCACTGCGGTGGTGATCGGCGGCACCAGCCTGTTCGGCGGGCGCGGCTCGATCGTGGGCACCCTGATCGGGGCGCTCATCGTCGGCGTCTTCCGCAACGGCCTGGCGCTGGCCGGTCTCGACGCCCTTTGGCAGGAATTCGCGGTCGGCGTGCTGATCATCGTCGCCGTCGCCCTCGACCAGTGGATCAGGAGGGTTTCCACATGAGCGCGGAAGCCATGACGATGACCGAAGAGACGGCCAAGAAGGCCGAGGTTCGCACCATCCTCGAGGGCCGGAACCTGGTGAAGCGCTACGGGCGCGTCACCGCGCTCGACCACGCCGACTTCGATCTCAAGGACAACGAGATCCTGGCGGTCATCGGCGACAACGGCGCCGGCAAGTCGACTCTGATCAAGGTGCTCGCCGGTGCGGTCACGCCCGACGCCGGCGAGGTGAAGCTGGACGGCAAGCCCGTCCACTTCCGCTCGCCGCTCGCCGCCCGTGAGGCGGGTATCGAGACGGTGTACCAGAACCTCGCCCTGTCGCCGGCGCTGTCGATCGCCGACAACCTGTTCCTCGGCCGCGAGCGGCGGAAGGACAGCTGGACGGGCCGCTGGCTCCGCTCGCTCGACCGGGCCGGCATGCGCCAGGATGCACGCCGCTTCCTAAACTCGCTCGGCCTCCTCACCATCCAGAACATCAACCAGCCGGTCGAGACGCTGTCCGGTGGCCAGCGCCAGGGCGTGGCGGTGGTCCGGGCGACGGCCTTCGGCAGCCGCGTGGTGATCATGGACGAGCCGACCGCGGCGCTCGGCGTCAAGGAATCGCGGAAGGTCCTCGAGCTGATGCTCGACGTGAAGAAGCGCGGCCTGCCGATCATCCTGATCAGCCACAACATGCCGCATGTCTTCGAGGTCGCCGATCGCATCCACATCCACCGCCTCGGCCGCCGCATCGCGGTGATCGACCCGAAGCGCTTCTCGATGTCGGATGCGGTGGCGATCATGACCGGCGCCATGCCGCCGCCGCCACCCGAGGAATGGGCGCGCTAGGGGGCGGATCCGATGCGGGCGCTGGTCCTCGAAAGCAAACGGTCGCTGTCGCTGCGCGACATCGACCTGCCGACCGCGCCGGGGCCCGGCGAGGTGCTGATCCGGGTGCACACGGTCGGCATCTGCGGCAGCGACGTGCACTACTACACCCATGGCGGCATCGGGCCGTTCATCGTGCGCGAGCCGATGGTCCTCGGCCATGAGGCATCGGGCACCGTGGTCGAGGTCGGCCCCGGCGTCACCGATCTCCGGCCGGGCGACCGGGTGTGCATGGAGCCGGGCATCCCGGACCCCAATTCCCGGGCGTCCAAGCTCGGCATCTACAATGTCGACCCCAGCGTCACCTTCTGGGCGACGCCGCCGGTTCACGGCTGCCTGACGCCGCATGTCGTCCATCCGGCGTCCTTCACCTACCGCCTGCCGGATTCGGTCTCCTTCGCCGAGGCGGCGATGGTCGAGCCGTTCGCGGTGGGGCTTCAGGCGGCCGTCAAGGCGCGCATCGCGCCGGGCGATCTCGGCGTGGTGATCGGCGCCGGGCCGATCGGCATCATGGTGGCGCTGGCGGCGCTCGCCGGCGGTTGCAGCCGCGTGATCATCTCGGACCTTCAGCCGCAGAAGCTGGCGATCGCCGCGCAGTATCCGGGGATCGTCCCGGTCGACATCACCCGGGAGAAGCTGGCCGAGGTCGTCGCCCGGGAGAGCGAGGGATGGGGCGCCGACGTCGTGTTCGAGGCGAGCGGCAGCCCCCGCGCCTATGACGGCATCTTCGCCCTGCCGCGGCCGGGCGGCTGTCTCGTCGTCGTCGGCATGCCGGTGGAGCCGGTCGCCTTCGACGTTGTCTCGGCGGCGGCCAAGGAGGTCCGGATCGAGACCGTGTTCCGCTACGCCAATGTCTACGACCGGGCGATCGCGATGATCGCCTCCGGCAAGGTCGACCTCAAGCCGCTGATCACCGACACCTACCGCTTCGAGGACAGCATCGTCGCCTTCGAGCGGGCGGCCGAAGGCCGGCCAGGCGACGTCAAGCTGCAGATCGCGGTCGACGACGCCTGAGGCGGGCCGCGGTCACGCCGACGGCAGGGGCGCTGGCGCGCGCCGCCGCCGGGTCATGGCGAAGCCGTCGCGGATGTTGAGACCCATGAGGCTGAGGTTGCCGGCCCCGGCCACCAGCTCGACCGCCTGAACGGCGTAGAAGGCCGTATCGAATCGTCCATCCGCCGCCCGTGCGGCGAGGAAGAACGCGCTCGGCACCAGCACCAAGAGGCCGTTCGCAGCAATCGCCATCATGCGTTTCCGCTTGGCGGCAACGATCGGCGCCCGGCTCCGGCCGCCGAGGCGGAAGCCGCTGCTGCCGACCGCCGCCATCGCCGGCACCAGGAGCAGCATCCCCCACAGGATCGCACCCTTGACGGCGGCAACGGCTGCCGCATCGCCGAACAGCTCGACCAGCACCGTGGAGCTCCAGAAGATGGCAACCAGGCCGAAGGCGAGGAATCCCGCGGCAAGGTGGGCCTTTCCGATCGAGGCGCGCGTCATGGTCCGTTCCTTCATCGAGATCAATAGCAAGCTATATACAGTTGCATAGCAAGCTATTCAAGATCAGGTGGCGACCTGAAGGAGACGGATGGATGACCTTCGACAGGCACGAATCGGCGGGATACCTGATCAACCACCTGGCACGGATCTTCGCCCAGGCCCTGGCGCGCGGGATCAAGCCGCTCGGTCTGGCGCCCGGGCAGTTCATGGTGCTCCTCGAGCTGTGGCGTGAGGACGGCCTGACCCAGCGCGATCTCGTCGCGCGCCTCGATGTCGAGCAGGCGACGCTAGCCAATACCCTGGCGCGGATGGAGCGCGACGGACTGGTGACGCGGACGCCCCATCCCACCGATGGCCGGGCCCAGTCGATCCGCCTCACCGCCCGGGCGCGAAGCCTCGAAGAGCCGGCGACCGGGGCGGCGACCGGCGTCAACCAGCGCCTCCTCCGCGACCTCAAGCCCAAGGAGCGGCGCCGGTTCCTGGCGGCGATGCGGGAGGTGATCGACACCTCCCGGAGGGACGAGGGCTAGATCAGCTTCCGCTTCGCCAGGTTCCGCATCAGCGCCGCGGTGCCGAAGGTCCAGGGCTCGGCGTCGGCCGAGTAGACGATCGCGTTCTGGAGCCGGCCGAGCTTCGGCGAGGCGATGGTGACGATGTCGCCGACCCTGTGGGTGAAGCCCTGGCCGGGGGTGTCGCGGTCCTCGACCGGCGCGAACATGGTGCCGAGATAGAGCACCACCCCGTCGGGATACTGGTGGTTGGCGCCGATGGTGGCCGCCATCAGGTCGGCCGGGTCGCGGCTGATCCGGCCCATCGCGCTCGCCCCTTCGAGGTGGAAGCCCTCCGGGCCGTCGACGGTCAGGCGGATCTCGGCGCCGCGCACGTCGTCGAGCGAGAAGCCCTGGTCGAACAGGCGGATGAACGGGCCGAGCGTGGCGCTGGCATTGTTGTCCTTGGCCTTGCCGAGGAGCAGCGCCGAGCGGCCCTCGAAGTCGCGGAGATTGACGTCGTTGCCGAGGGCGGCGCCGACGATCGTCCCGCTCGAGGCGGCGACCAGCGCCACCTCCGGCTCGGGGTTGTTCCAGCTCGAATCGGCGCGGATGCCGGCCTCGGCGAGATGGCCGACCGCGGACATCGGCGGCGCCTTGGTGAACACCTCGGCGTCGGGCCCGATGCCGACCTCGAGATACTGCGACCACATCTTCTTCTCGATCAGCAGCGCCTTGAGCGCCATCGCCGCCTCGGAGCCCGGCTTGAGCCGGGCGAGGTCGTCGCCGATCGCGCTCGACATCTCGGCGCGGATCGCCGCCGCCTTCTCCGGCGCGCCACGCGCCTGCTCCTCGATCACGCGCTCGAGCATCGAGACGGCGAAGGTGACGCCGGCCGCCTTCACAGCCTGCAGGTCGGTCGGCGCCAGCAGCCACGGTTTGGCCGGGTCGCGGCGATCGCGCGGCGTGTTGGCGAGCACTTCGGCGAGCGTCGCCACCGGTTCGCCTGCCGCGTCGCGGGCGAGCCCCGCCGGCTCGGGCGCCTCGCACAGGTCGCGCATGGTCGGCGCCGCGGCGCGGGTGTCGGCGAGCTCGGCGCCGCGGAGGGCCACCACGGGCGGGCCGTCGCAGTCGGGTCGG
>JAEVZM010000471.1 GCA_023392225.1 Pseudomonadota bacterium | reverse complement strand
TCTCGGTCAGGAAACGGGTAACTGTAATCTCGGGTTGTGCGCCGCCGCGCAGCCGGCGGTAAATCTTGACGATCGCCTGATCTCCGGCGATGGCGCTCACGTTGCTCTGCTCGACTCCGACGCTGCGCGGTGGCTCCGCCAGGTCGAGGGACGAGAGGCCTGGCGTACCGGTGATACGAATGGTTCCGCCCTCGGCCGGGACGTTCTCGCCCTTGCCGATCGCTGCCAGCAGGTCGCGCATGAATCGTTCGTCGTAGGATCCATCGAGGATCGCACCAAGGCGGGATCCGGTGCGGATGCGGGCCAGCGTCCAGGAGAGCTTCGGCGCGCCGAAGCGGAGGTTGTCTTCGCCCCACAGAACTGAGAGCGGCACGAGATAGCCGTGCGAGCCGCCGCCGGCGACGGTGACATCGGCGATCACCAGGCGGTTCTCGTCTCCGGGCAGCGTCGCGATCGGCTTCAACGAAATCTTCTCGATCCTGTTTCCCTTCTCCGCGAACCAGCGCTGTCCGGCCATGAACGCCGGCAGCGCGTAGCGTTCGAGAAGACCGCGCTCGCCGGGATCGGCAAGGGCGCGTTCCAGGCTGCCTCGCGGTGCAGTAATCGTGACAAATTCAGGGAGCGGTGCCGGCGTCTCGACTCGCCAGCGCGGTGCCTGGGTCTCCTCGGCCAGAAGGAACCAGAAGAAGCCATAGGCGGGAAGGGTAAGCAGGTATGGCAGATCGCCGATCGGCGGAAACGCCTCGCCGCCGGTCAGTTCGATCGGCACCGAGCCGCGCCACTGCGACAGGTCGATCTCGACCGCCTGGGCCTGCCGCGACACGTTGAAGACACACAGGATGCGCTCGCCCTCATGTTCGCGGACATAGACCAGGATCTTGCGATTGGTGGGATATAGCAGCGTGAAGGAGCCGCGGCCGAACGGGCGGTGCTGGCGGCGAACCGCGATGAGGCGCCGAATCCAGTTCAGCAGCGAGTTCGCTTCGACCTGCTCGACCTCGACGTTAACCGCCTGATAGCCGTAGACCGGATCCTGGATTGCCGGGAGATAGAGCGCCTGCGGGTCCGCGCGGCTGAAGCCGCCGTTGCGGTCGTCCGACCACTGCATCGGCGTGCGAACGCCGTCGCGGTCGCCGAGATAGTAGTTGTCGCCCATGCCAATCTCGTCGCCGTAGTAGACGACGGGGGTGCCGGGCATCGACAGGAGCAGCGCGTCCATCAGCTCGATCTTGCGCCGGTCATTGTCCATGAGCGGGGCGAGCCGGCGCCGGATGCCGAGATTGATGCGGGCGCGCTTGTCCTTGGCGTAGGTGGACCAAAGGTAGTCGCGCTCCTCCCCGGTCACCAGCTCCAGCGTCAGCTCGTCGTGGTTCCTGAGGAAGATCGCCCACTGGCATGACTGCGGTATGTCGGGCGTCTGGCGGAGGATGTCGGTGATGGGGTGCCGGTCTTCCTGCGCCACCGCCATGTACATCCGCGGCATCAGCGGGAAGTGGAATGCCATGTGGCATTCGTCGCCGTCGCCGAAATAGGGGCTGGTGTCCTCGGGCCACTGGTTGGCCTCGGCGAGGAACATCCGGTCCGGGTAGTGCCGGTCCATCTCGGCGCGGAGCTCCTTCAGCACCGCATGCGTCTCCGGCAGGTTCTCGTTGTTGGTGCCGTCGCGCTCGACGAGATAGGGGATCGCGTCGAGGCGGAGCCCGTCGACGCCCATGTCGAGCCAGTAGTGGAGGAGCTTCTTCACCTCCTCCATCACCGCCGGGTTGTCGAAGTTGAGGTCGGGCTGGTGCGAATAGAAGCGGTGCCAGAAATAGGCCTGCGCTTCCTCGTCCCAGGTCCAGTTCGACTTCTCGGTGTCGATGAAGATGATGCGGGTTTCCGGGTAGCGGTCCGGATCGTCGTTCCAGACATAGAAGTTGCGCTCCGGCGAGCCGGGCTTGGCCTTCCGGGCCCGCTGGAACCACGGGTGCTGGTCGGAGGTGTGGTTGATCACCAGCTCGGTGATCACCCGGAGGCCGCGGGCATGCGCTTCCTGCACGAAGGCGCGGAAGTCGCGCATCGTGCCGTAGGAGGGGTTGACCGAGCGGTAGTCGGCGATGTCGTAGCCATCGTCGCGGAGCGGCGAGGGATAGAACGGCATCACCCAGATCACGTCGACGCCGAGCGAGGCGATGTGGTCGAGGCGCTGGATCAGGCCGCGGAAGTCGCCGACGCCGTCATTGTCGGAGTCCTGGTAGGCCTTTACGTGCACCTGGTAGATGACGGCGTCCTTGTACCAGTCCGCTACCGACCGGTCGATCTTGCTGGTTGGCCGCGTTGCGCGCTTGGTCCTGGCAGTCGCCGTCTTCATGGTCCGGTTCCTCCGGGCGGCAGCAGCCGCCAGATGGCATAGGGATTATGGTTGGGATCGAGCCAGACGTGCTGGATCTTGCCGTGCCAGGTGAAGCGGTTGCCGTTGACCAGGTCCTCGGCCTCGATCGCGGCATCGTCGGACAGGCCGAACTCCCACAGTGGCACCTCGAAATCGGCACCCTGGCCGTTGTGCGGGTCGAGGTTCACGGCAAACAGCACGAAGTCATCCTTCGCCGGCGTCATCTTGCCGTAGTAGAGGATGTTGTCGTTCCAGGCGTTGTAGAACGTGACGTCGGCGAACTGCTGGAGGGCCGGGCGCTCCCGCCGCAGCCGGTTCATCAGCGCGATGTCGGGTCGGATATGTCCCGGCCGGTCCCAGTCCCACGCTTTGATCTCGTACTTCTCGGAATCGAGGTACTCCTCCTTGCCCGGGATCGGCGTCCCCTCGCAGAGCTCGAAGCCGCTGTAGATGCCGTAGTTGCCGCCGAGGCTCGCGGCGAGCACCAGCCGCACCTGGAAGCCGGGCCGGCCGCTGGTCTGGAGGTAGTAGGGGTTGATGTCCGGGGTATTGACGAAGAAGTTCGGCCGCATGACGAAGCGGCTGTCGGTCGTGGTCAGCTCGGTCAGATAGCTCGACAGCTCCCACTTCGTGTTGCGCCAGGTGAAGTAGGAATAGGACTGGGTGAAGCCGATCTTGGCGAGGCGCTGCATCACCTTCGGCCGGGTGAAGGCCTCGGCGAGGAAGATCGCGTCCGGGAACTCCGCCTGGACCTCGGCGATCATCCACTCCCAGAACGGGAACGGCTTGGTGTGCGGGTTGTCGACGCGGAAGATGCGGACCTCGTGCCGGGCCCAGAACAGCACGATGTCGCGGAGCGCATACCAAAGGTCCGGGAAGCCCTTGCCGTAGAAGTCGACATTGACGATGTCCTGGTACTTCTTCGGCGGGTTCTCGGCGTATTTGATGGTGCCGTCCGGGCGCCAGTCGAACCATTCCGGATGCTCCTTGATCCACGGATGGTCCTGCGAGCACTGGATGGCGAAGTCGATGGCGATCTCGAGCCCGTGCGCCCGGGCCTCCCGCACCAGGCGGTGGAAGTCGTCGAAGCTGCCAAGCTGCGGATGGATGGCGTCGTGGCCACCTTCGGGTGAGCCGATCGCGTAGGGGCTGCCGGGATCGTCAGGGCCCGGCGTGAGGGTGTTGTTGCGGCCCTTGCGGAACGCCTTGCCGATCGGGTGGATCGGCGGGAAGTATAGGACGTCGAAGCCGAGCTCCCGCACGTAGGGGAGCTTCCGGATCACGTCGTCGAAGGTGCCGTGCCGGGAGGGGTCGTCCGACATCGAGCGCGGCATCAGCTCGTACCAGGCGCTGAAGGCGGCGCGCGGCCGGTCGACGATCAGCGGCAGCACCCGCTCATAGCGCGTCAGCCCGTCCCGGGCCGCCCCGCGCTTCATCAGCGCTGCGGTCTCGCCGTCGATCAGGGCGTCGAAGCGGGGGACCGCGTCCGCGGTCGCGTCGAGCCAGATGACCAGCGTCGACAGCGCCTCCTCGTCGGCGGCATCGGCGGCGCGGCTCTTGGCGGCGGCCTCGGCGACGAGGTTGCGTCCCTCGGTCAGCTCGAGGGCGATGTCGACGCCGGCCGCATGCTTCTTGCTGATCTCGTCGCGCCAGCTCTCGAAGCGGTCGCGCCAGGCGATGATGGTGTACTCGTGCCGGGCATTCCGCGTCGGGGTGAAGCGGCCGCGCCAGCGGTCGTTGTCGAGGAAGGCCATCGGCGCTTCCTGCCACTGCGATGCGCCGACCTCGCGCCACAGGATCGCGGCATCGATCTTGTCATGGCCCTCGCCGAAGACGTCGGCTTCGATCACGACCGGCGTGCCTGCGATCGCCTTGGCGGCGAAGCGGCCACCATCGATCTCGGGCGACACGCCCTCGATGGCGATGCGCGATTGCGCGAGCGCGACGAGGGCCGGAGGCGGCAGGTCCGGCGTCGCGTCTAGCTTCGGCGCGCGCGGCGCCCTCTTCCGCGGTGCCGAGTCCGTTCCGGTGGTGCGCACGACCTTAGCCATGGCGCATGCTCGCCAAACCGGGACACCGATGCAAGCGCGGGAGCGATTGACGCCTCACCACGCGGTCACCTGTTCGTCGTGCGCTTGCGATGAAGATCGGATTTCCCCCATAGGCTGGCCGGCCGGCGAAGGCTCTCGTCAAAAGGTAACGGACGGGCGGCGGATCCGTTCCGAACGTGATCGTCGCGTCGCCGCGCGGCGGGCGAGCGTTCAGTCCTTTGGCTCCGGCAAGGCGACGCTGTAGCGCTCTCCAAGCCCGGCAAGGGCGTCGGTGATGACCGGGGCAAGCGCCACGCCGTCACGTTCCGCCGCGCGCTTGCGGGCGAGCGCCAGCTGGCCCGGCAGGCGGACAGGCCGCTCGGGGTCGCGAGGCCGGTTGGCCTTCGCCGCATCGGCGAGCCACGTCGTCTGGCGGAGAAACGCCTCGCTGCCGGCGAAGCGCGACGGCGCGAAGGCGAGGACGAGGACGCCGGCACCCCAGCCGGTCTCGCCGTCGGCGCGGCCGTGGCCGGCGAGCCCTTGCGTCAGCGCTTCGACCAGCAGCGCGAGACCGAAGCCCTTGTGGCCGTGGTCGAGGCCGCCGATCGGCAGGATCGAGCCGCCGTCCTTCACCGCCCAGGGGTCGTCGGTGAGGGTGCCGTCGCGGTCCATCAGCCATTTGTCTTGGAAACGGCCGCCGGTGGCGCGCAGCCGTCCCGCCATGCCGGCGGTGGTGATCGACATCGACACGTCCACCAGGATCGGATCCGGCGCGGCGGGAATGCCGGCGGCGACGGGGTCCGGCGTCAGCAGCGGGTCGAGGCCGCCATAAGGCGCGACGTGGGCCATCGCCGGATCGGAGGAGAAGATGAGGACGAGGTTGCCGGCCCGCGCCGGAGCTTCGAGGAAGGCAGCGAGGCAGGCGATGTGATGGCTGCGGCGGATGGCGACCGCGCCGATGCCGAGCCGGTCGGCTCGGGCCACGGCATCCTCGATCGCGAGCATGGTCGTCCAGACGCCGGGCAGGCGGCGCGCGTCCCAGGTTGCCGCCGCCCCGGCATCGGCGACCACCTCCGGCCGTCCGTCCCGGGTCATCGTGCCGTCTTCGAGCGCCCCGACATAGTCGGCGAAGAGCGCGAGGCCGTGGGTCACGTGGCCGTAGAGATCGGCCTCGACCAGGCCCGTCGCCACCGCCGCCGCCGGCTCGTCCGGCACGCCGGCCTTGTCGAGCACGGCCCGGGCGAAGCCGCGCATCGCTTCGGGATCGAATCGCTGGTCCAAGACTTCCTCCCCACCGCCACGTCCTTGAAGGCAGATCAGCATGGCGGGCGCATGAATGCCAGCCCGTGGGGTCGTCCGCTCCCGATGTCGGCCCGCAGCCGTCTCGACAAAGCCGCCGTGCCTGCGTATGGCGGAGGGCCGGCCCGTCCGGCGTTCAGGAGCCTCCGCGAGCCGCCGCCGCCCATGATGGCCTCTCCCGTCCGACCGCCGCTCGTCGTCACCATCGGGGTGACCGGCCACCGGCCCAACCGCATTCCCGACGGCGCCCAAGCCCGGATCGAGGCCGACATCGCCGCGGTGCTGGCGGCGATCGGCGCGGGGTGCGAGGCCGCCCGTCTCCGCCATGCCGGGGTGTTCGCCGAGACACCGGCCCGGCCGGTGCTGCTTTCGGCCCTCGCCGAGGGGGCGGATCGCTACGCGGCCCTCGCCGCGGTCGCATCCGGCATGGCGCTCTCGGTCGCCCTGCCGTTCGCGGTCGATGCCTATGAGCGCGACTTCGCGGACGCCGCATCGCGCACCGAGTATCGCGACCTGCTGGCCGCGGCCGACCGGGTCATGGCGCTCCCCGGAGATCATGTCGAGAGCACCCTCGCCTATGACGCGGTCGGCACGGTCATCCTCGAGAATGCCGACATCCTCCTCGCGGTGTGGGATGGCGGTGCGTCGGCCGGCAAGGGCGGCACCACGGACCTCATCGAGCGGTCCGCGGCGATGGGCATGCCGGTCGTCTGGATCGACGCGCTCGGCAAGGCGCCGCCCCGGGTGCTGTGGTCCGGACTGTCGTCCCATCCGGTCGGTGGGCTCGACCTCGCGCACCTGCCGGTGGCGCCGGCCAAAGAGGTCCTCGCCACGGTGGTCGATGCGATCGTCCGCCCGCCGGAGGACCCGCGCGAGCGGCAGCGCCTCGAGCGCTATCTCGGCGAGCGAGCCGACCGCTTCAACTGGCGGCTCGAGGTGCCGGTGATGCTGGCCCTGTTCGGGCTGCGGCCGATGCGGCGGAGCGACTATGAGCCGCCGACGCCGGACCAGCTGGCAGCCGAGCTCGAGCAGCTCGCCGGCGGGATGCCCGCGGCAGCCGATCGACCGGCCGGGCTTGACGTCTTCGCGCGGGCCTACGGCTTCGCCGACGCTGCCGCAGTGCGCTACGGCCAGGTCTTCCGCGGCTCCTACGTCGCCCGTTTCATGCTCGCCGCGATCGCGGTGATCATCGGCCTGGTGGCACTGGTCGGCGGCGAGATCTTCGGCTGGACCACCTGGCAGCTCACCGTGGTCCAGCTGGTCATCGTGTTCATCATCCTCGCCAACACGGCGGTGGCGACGCGGCGCGACTGGCACGGCCGCTGGCGCGAGACCCGCGAGACCGCCGAGCGCATGCGGTCCGCGGTTCCGTCCTGGCTGCTCGGGCAGGTCCGCAACGATGCCCCCGGGCTCGAGCCGGCCTGGACCGGCTGGTATGCGCGGGCGAGCCTGCGGGCCATGGGGCTGTGGTCGGGTGCGCTCGACGAAGCGCGCCTTGCCACAGTGCGCGCCATGCTCGCCCATTTCGTCGAGAGCCAGCGCGCCTATCACGCCCAGTCGGCGGCGCTGATGCGCGCCATCGAGCAGCGCCTCGGCGGCTTCGGTCGGCTGTCCTTCATCTCGACCCTCGTCCTCGCACTCCTCGACATCGGGCTGCAGATCGCCGGCGTCATCCTGCCGGCGGGCTGGAACGCGGTGCTGATCGGCGTGACCGCCGGCCTGCCGGTGTTCGGGACCGCGAGCTTCGGCATCCGCGCCATCGGCGATTTCGAGGGGACGGCGATGCGCTCGGCGCGGATGGCGGCGTCGCTCGCCACGCTCGGCGCGGCGCTCGCCACCGACCCGGCCGATCTCGTGGTGCTGCGGGCGCGGGCGGCGACGCTGGCCGACGCAATGCTGGGCGACGTCGCACACTGGCGCTTCGCCACCGAGACCCGCAACCTCGCCGCTCTGGGCTAGCTAGCCTGCCGCCGGGAGCCCGAGATGCTCAGGCTTGACCATTCGCGCGGCGAGCGCGGTGCCGATCTCGTAGGCGAGCGGGATGGCGTCGACATTGTCGAGCCTGGTGAGGGCGGTGATCTCGTCGAGGCCGAGGCTCAGGCCGAGCTCCCGCCGGAGCCAGTCGCGCTCGAGCCGGGCATCGTAGCGCTCGAAGCTGAACAGAGGCTCCGGCGCCAGCGTGAAGCCGCCGAGGTCGCCGATCTCGGCGTTGAGGGGCCAGGGGGTGTGGGTGCGGCCGAGCATCTGGAGCATGGTCAGCACCTGGGTGCTCGAGTCGCTCACCATGCTGGTCAGCGCGGCCACGCCGAGCTGCGCGGCGGGAGCGCGCCGCGCCGTGTCGAGGCTCATCCTGTCGCGATAGGAGCCGGTGCCGATCGAGATGATCCGCAGCCGGTCGGCGCCGGCCGGCCAAGCGTAGCCATAGGCCGGAATGGTGGCGAGCTGGAGGAGCGCCAGGGCAGGGTTGTTGTGCGGGGTGATGCCGCCGTCGATGAACAGGCCCGGGGGCTTGCCTTCGACGACCGGAATCTCCTGCGGTGCGAAGTAATAGGGCGCGGCGGCCGAGGCGCGGATCACGTCGGCCAGCCGGTAGTGCCGGTTGCCGATATAGGCGCCGTTGGGGCTGGTCTCCCAGAAGCGGCCGCGCGGATTGTTGGAGACGATCCACGCCCCGCCGGTGTCGAGTCGCTTGGTGATGATCGCGAGGCCGGTGGCGAGGTCGGGCGTGTCGAGCCGGCGATCGCCGACCACCTTCTCGATCTCGTTGCGCAGCGCCGCGGCGTCGAACAGCGTGTGGACCAGCGCCAGCCGCAGCCTCGGGCGGCGAAACACCCGCGGCGCCAGCTCCAGGTAGATCTGCCTGAGGCGCGCAGCCGATAGCCCCAGCGCGACGCCGGTGGCGATGATCGCCCCGGTCGAGGTGCCGCCCACCAGGTCGAAGCGTTCCGCGAGACGGACCGGGGCGCCAGCGGCCTCGGTGTAGAGCGCCTCGATGCGCTCGAGCACCGCGATCGAGAAGATGCCGCGTACTCCGCCGCCATCGAGGGCGAGAATGTTCCTCGACGGGCTGTCGTCGGCTCCGGTCGCGCTGGTCACGGCTCGGTCCCGGAGCTCGGCGGGCGGTGCGGCTCGGCCGCCCTCAGTCCGCCGCAGAATTTTCGGTGGCGGCGGCGGCCTCACCCGGGGATACGGCGGCGGGCACGGGTGCCTCCGAGACAGCGGGGACGGGTGCTTCCGCGGTGGCGGCGGGCGCGGTGGTCGCGGCCGGCGGGCTCTCCGGCTC
>JAEVZM010000443.1 GCA_023392225.1 Pseudomonadota bacterium | reverse complement strand
GCTGTGGCAGGAGGGTGCCCTGTCTCCATGAGCGGTTCCGGAGTCTGAGCCATGTCCGATCCCATCGTCTGTCTCGTCGGCTGGCCGGCCAAGCATTCCCGCTCGCCGGTGATCCACCGCTTCTGGCTGAGAGAGTACGGTCTTGCAGGCGACTACGTGATCAACCCCGTAGAGCCTCAGAACATAGCGGCATTCTTCGCCGGTTTTGCCGATGGTCCCTTCGTCGGCTGCAACGTCACCGTGCCGCACAAGGAAGCCGCCTTCGCCGCGGTCGACGAAGTCGAGCCCGCGGGTCGGGCGGTCGGCTCGGTCAACACGGTCTGGCGGGACGGCCGGAGGCTCCTCGCCACCTCGACCGACGGCATCGGTTTCCTCGTCAGTCTCGACGAGGGCGCCCCGGGCTGGGACGGTGAAGGCGGCCCGGCGGTGGTGCTCGGCGCCGGCGGTGCCGCCCGCGCCGTGGTCTGGGCGCTGCTCGAGCGTGGCGTGACGCCGGTCCACGTCGTCAATCGCAGCACCGAGCGCGCCGAAGTCCTGGCAGCGCTCTTCGGATCCAACGTGCGTGCCGCCGGCTGGGATGCGCTGCCCCGCCTGTTGCCGGACGCGCGGGTGCTGGTCAATTCGACCTCGCTGGGCATGGAGGGCCAACCGCCCCTCACCATCGACCTCTCGCCGCTGCGCGGTGATTGCCTCGTCACCGACATCGTCTACGTGCCGCTCGAGACGGGCCTGCTTGCGGCGGCGAAGGCGCGGGGCCTCCGCACGGTCGACGGGCTCGGCATGCTGCTCCACCAGGCAGCGCCGGGGTTCCAGCGCTGGTTCGGGCGGATGCCGGTGGTGACGCCCGAACTGCGCCAGGCGGTGCTCCGCGACATGGGGCTCGCCTGATGCTCGTGCTCGGCCTCACCGGCTCGGCGGCGATGGGCAAGTCGACGGTCGCCGCCATGTTCGCCGCGCGCGGCGTGCCGGTGTTCGATGCGGACCGCACCGTGCACGCGCTCTATGCCGGCGCCGCGGTGCCGGTGGTCGAAGCCGCTTTCCCCGGCGTCGCGGTCGACGGCGTGATCGATCGCGACCGGCTGCGCACCCGTGTGCTCGGCGACGAGCCGGCAATGCAGCGGCTCGAGGCGCTGGTCCATCCGCTGGTCAAGGCCGAGGAGCAGCGCTTCCTGTCCGAGGCGCGCGCCGGCGGCCGTCGGATCGTGCTTTTGGACATCCCGCTCCTGTTCGAGACCGGCGCGGTGAACGAGGTCGACATGGTGATCGTGGTCAGCGCCCCGGCCGACGTGCAGCGGGCGCGGATGCTCGCCCGGCCGGGAATGACGCCGGAGCGGCTCGAGGCGATGCTCGGCCGCCAGATGCCGGACGCCGAGAAGCGGCGGCGCGCCGACTTCGTCGTCGAAAATGGCGGAACGCTCGAATCGACGGCGAATCAGGTGGATGCGATTCTTCGCGCGGTGGCGGGGACTGCCGCCGGGCGGTAGGATTCGCGAATCATGCGTGAGATCGTCATCGACACCGAGACCACCGGGCTCGATTCGGCCAAGGACCGGATCGTCGAGATCGGCTGCGTCGAGCTGTTCAACCACATCCCGACGGGCAATCGCCTGCAGCTCTACATCAATCCGGCGTGCCGGATGTCGGCGGAGGCCGCCGCGGTCCACGGCCTGACCGATGCATTCCTTGCCGACAAGCCGCTGTTCGCCCAGGTGGTCGACGAGCTGCTCGCCTTCATCGGCGATGCGCCGCTGATCGCCCACAATGCCGAGTTCGACTTCGGCTTCATCAATGCCGAGCTGGGCCGCCTCGGGATCAAGCCGATCGCCTCCCACCGGATGGTCGATTCGCTGATGCTGGCGCGGCGGAAGCATCCAAACGGGCCGAACTCGCTCGATGCCCTGTGCAATCGCTATTCGATCGATTCGAGCCGACGCACGCTGCACGGCGCGCTTCTCGACTCCGAGCTTCTGGCCGAGGTCTATATCGAGCTGCTCGGTGGTCGCCAGACGAGCCTTGTGCTCGCCGACAGTCTCGACGCCGCGAACCCGGAGCTTCCCGGCGGCGGCCGGCGCGAGGTGGGCCCGCGGCCGGAGCCGCGCCTGTTCCGGGTCAGCGCCGAGGAGATGGCCGCGCATCGCGAGCGCCTCGCCCTGTTCAAGACCGAGGCGATCTGGCTGTCCTATCTGGACAAGGAAGATGTCGCCGCCGCATGAGGGCGGTTGGCTCAGCCGAGCAGGCGCCCGACCACCTTGGCAGTATAGTCGACCATCGGGATGATGCGGGCATAGTTGAGCCGGGTCGGGCCGATCACCCCGAGCACGCCGACGATCCGCTGCTCGCTGTCGCGATAGGGCGAGACGACGATCGAGGAGCCCGACAGCGAGAACAGCTTGTTCTCCGAGCCGATGAAGATGCGGACGCCCTCGCCGTCCTCGGCGAGGCCGAGCAAACGGATCAGCTCGCGCTGGGTCTCGAGGTCCTCGAACAATAGCCGCACCCGCTCGAGATCCTCGAGCGCGGTGACGTCGTCGAGGAGGTTGGCGCGGCCGCGCACGATCAGCGTCTCCGGGTGTCCGGCGCTCGCGTTGGCCCAGGATGCAAGCCCGGCTTCGACCAGCCCGCTGGTCAGGCGGTCAAGCTCGGCGCGCGCCTCGCTCTGGCGCCGCTCGACCTCGGCCCTGGCCTCGGTGAGAGTCCGGCCCCGTATGTGGGTGTTGAGGTAGTTGCCGGCCTCGACCAGCGCCGACGGCGTCGTGCCGGGGTCGAGATCGATCAGCCGGTTCTCGACCGAGCCGTCGTCGCCGACCAGCACCACCAGCCCGCGGGTCGGCTCGATGCGGATGAACTCGACGTGCTTCAGGCGGATGTCCATCTTGCCGGCGAGCACGACGCCGGCACCGCGCGACAGGCCGGACAGCGCCTGGCTGGCGTCCGAGAGCAGCGTCTCGATGGTCCGGTCGGGGGCATGGGCGGCGCGGACCTGCGCCTCGATCTGCCGCCGCTCTTCGTTCGAGAGATCGCCGACCTGAAGCAGGGAATCGACGAAGAAGCGGAGCCCGATCTCGGTCGGCAGGCGGCCCGCCGAGGTGTGGGGCGCATAGATCAGTCCCAGCGCCTCGAGGTCGGCCATGACGTTGCGTACCGAGGCCGGCGACAGCGCCACCGGCAGCTTGCGGCTGAGGTTGCGCGAGCCCACCGGCTCGCCGGTGCCGAGATAGGTTTCGACGATCTGCCGGAAGATCTCGCGTGACCGGCGGTCGAGACTCTGCAGTGCCGATCCCGGCGATTCGGCCGGGGCGGCACCGAACTGACGGGGCGGGGCCTGGTTGGTCATCCGTTCGAAACCTTGGTTCTCCGGCATAAGTGTTGGTTTTTCCGCGTCAGTTCAAGCGGGCTTTGCGTTCGGCCGGCCCCCCCGGTAAGAAGCGGCATGGAAGCAGCTCGCCCCCCCGCGGTTCGTCCCTCGAAGCGCACCCCGGCCGACCTTCGGCCTGTCAGCCTGGAGCGTGGCGTCTCGCGCCATGCCGAAGGCTCCTGCCTGGTTCGTTTCGGTGACACCCATGTCTTGTGTACGGCAAGCCTCGACCAGGGCGTGCCGCCCTGGCTCCGTGGCGGCGGCAAGGGCTGGGTCACCGCCGAATACGGCATGCTGCCGCGCGCCACCCACGACCGGATGCGCCGCGAGGCCTCCGCCGGCAAGCAGTCGGGCCGGACGCAGGAGATTCAGCGCCTGATCGGTCGCTCGCTCCGCGCCGTGGTTGACCTGCCGTCCCTCGGCGAGCGCCAGATCGTCGTCGATTGCGACGTGCTGCAGGCCGACGGCGGCACCCGTACCGCCTCGATCACCGGCGGCTGGGTGGCACTGCACGACTGCATCGCCTGGATGGCGGCGCGCGACATGGTGTCGAAGTCGGTGCTGCGCGATCACGTCGCGGCTGTCTCCTGTGGCATCTTCCGCGGCACGCCGGTGCTCGACCTCGACTATCTCGAGGACAGCGAGGCGGAGACCGATGCCAATTTCGTGCTGACCGGCTCGGGCGGCATCGTCGAGATCCAGGGGACGGCCGAGGGCGCGCCGTTCTCGGAAGAAGAGCTTCAGGCGCTGCTCGATCTGGCCAAGGCAGGTATCGGCCAGCTCGTCGAGCTCCAGAAGCTCGCGATTTTGTAAGGGGCATCGCGCCGTGGCCCGAAGCCTGACGTCTGGCGAGACGCTGGTGGTCGCCACCCACAATCAGGGCAAGCTCCGCGAGATCGAGACGCTGGTCGCGCCGTTCGGCCTCTCGGTCACCACCGCTGGCGCCCTCGGCCTGCCCGAGCCGGAGGAGACCGGCACCACCTTCGAGGCCAATGCTCTCCTCAAGGCCGAGGCCGCCGCCACCGCCTCCGGACTGCCGGCGCTGGCCGATGATTCCGGCATTGCCGTCGATGCGCTGGGCGGGGCGCCGGGCATCTACTCCGCCCGCTGGGCCGGTCCCGCCAAGGACTTCGACGCTGCCATGCGCAGCATCGAGGACAAGCTCCAGGGCCTCGGCGCCACCGCACCGGACGCGCGGAAGGCGCATTTCGTTGCCGTGCTGGCCCTCGCCTATCCCGATGGCAGCCACGACCTGTTCCGTGGCGAGGTGCATGGCACGCTCGTCTATCCGCCGCGCGGGACGCAGGGCTTCGGCTACGACCCGATGTTCGTGCCCGAGGGCCATGACGTCACCTTCGGCGAGATGGAGCCAGCGGCCAAGCAGGCCATGTCGCATCGGGCCCGCGCCTTCGCCCTGTTCGCAGCCGCGCGGCTGCCGAAATGAGCGAGCCGGGTTTCGGTGTCTACGTCCACTGGCCGTTCTGCGCGGCGAAGTGCCCCTACTGCGACTTCAACTCCCATGTCCGCCACCAGCCGCCGGACCAGGCCCGGTTCGCCGCGGCTTTCGTGCGCGAGATCGAGACCACCGCCGATCGCACCCAGCGGCGGAGCGTGTCGAGCATCTTCCTCGGCGGCGGCACGCCGTCGCTGATGGAGCCGGCCACCGTCGGGGTGATCCTCGAGGCGATCGCCAGGCACTGGACCGTCGCTTCCGACGTCGAGATCTCGATGGAGGCCAATCCGTCGAGCGTCGAGGCCGAGCGCTTCCGCGGCTACCGGGCGGCGGGCGTCAACCGCGTCTCGCTCGGCGTGCAGGCGATGAACGACGAGGACCTCCGGCTGCTCGGCCGCCTGCATGACGTCGCCACGGCCCGGTCGGCGATCGAGATGGCCCGCGCCACCTTCCCGCGTCTCTCCTTCGACCTTATCTATGCCCGGCCCGGGCAGAGCGCCGACGCCTGGGCCCGCGAGCTCAAGGGGGCGCTGGCGCTCGCCGCCGATCACCTCTCGCTCTACCAGCTGACCATCGAGGACGGCACGCCCTTCGCGGCGCTCTACCGGGCCGGCAAGCTGAAGACGCCGGACGAGGACCACGCCGCCGCCCTCTATGCCGCCACGCTCGACACGATGGCGGGTGCCGGCATGCCGGCCTACGAGATCTCCAACCACGCCCGGCCCGGCGCCGAGTGCCGGCACAATCTCGTCTATTGGCGCTACGGCGAATATGCCGGCATCGGCCCCGGCGCCCATGGCCGTCTCGTCCTCCATGACGGCCGCCATGCGACTGCGGCCGAGCGCAACCCGGAAGCCTGGCTCGAGCGGGTCGAGCGGCGCGGCGACGGCCTAATCGTCGACGAGCTACTCACCGCCGAGGAGGAGGGCGATGAGATGCTGCTGATGGGCCTCCGTCTCGCCGAGGGTATCGACCTCGGCCGCTACCGCGCCATCTCGGGCCGGTCGCTCGACGAGCGCCAGCTCGCCGACCTCGTCCGCCATGGCATGGTGGAGCCGACGATCAACGGCCGGCTTCGCGCCACCCGGGCCGGCTTCTTCGTGCTCGACGCGGTGGTCGCCGACCTCGCGGCCTGAGGATGCCCCGCGCCGCGAGCATGGCGCCGATCGCCCGGGCGGGCTTCGCCTACTTCGCCATCGTATTTGCCGTCGGCTTCTTGCTCGGCACTCTGCGCACCCTCATTCTCACGCCGCGAATAGGGCCGCTGGCCGCCGTGCTGGTCGAGGCACCGCTCATGCTCGCGCTCGCCTTCGTGGCCTGTCGCTGGCTGTTGGTGCGCTACCGCATCGGGCCGGCGGCCGGCAGTCGGCTCGCGATGGGCGGTCTCGCCCTGGTCCTGCTCGTCGGCGCCGAGCTGCTTCTCGCGGTCGCCGCGTTCGGGTCGACTCCGGCCGATTTCCTTCTTGCCTATGCCACCCCGCCCGGAGCGGTCGGCCTCGCCGCGCAGCTGGTCTTCGCCGCGATGCCGCTCCTCTTCCGGGGCCGGCCCGGGCGTTGACCGCGGGTGATGCCGCGTCAGATCTCGGCGTAGATCTCGATCACGTTGCCGTCCGGATCGCGGACATAGAGGGTCCGATGCCCCCAGGGCTGGTCGGTCGGTGGCGAGAGGATCGGGACACCCTTCGCCGAGAGCAGCGTCGCACAGGCGTCGACCTCGTTCGGTGCCACCCGGAACGCCAGCATCAGGGACAGCGCTCCCTCCGGCGTCGGCAGGTCGTGGAACATCAGTCCGAGGCAGGTGAGCGCGATGCGCGACGAGCCCACCCGGTATTCGACCCATTCCGGCATCAGCTCGCGCTCGAGCGGAAACTCCATCACCTCGCCGTAGAAGCGGCGCATGGCCGGCATGTCGCGTGCAAAGATGGCCACGACATCCATGGCGCGGATATGGTTGAGTGCAGTCATCGCCTTGCTCCTCGTCACTGCGGAGCGGGCCGGATAGCCCCGGCGAGCGGGGCGAGGGAGAGGCAAAAACATACTGGTATGAGCGCTACCACCGCAGCCACCGGTCAGAGCGATTTCGATCTCATCCGACGGAAGGAGCTGGCGGGCTTCCTGCGCGCACGCCGCGACGCGACACCGTCGCCGATGCCCCGTCCTCATCGGCGTCGCGCACCCGGGCTGCTGCGCGAGGAGGTTGCCGCTGCCGCCGGCATCAGCACGACCTGGTATGTCTGGCTCGAGCAGGCTCGCCCGGTGCGCGTCTCGGCGCGCACCCTCGACGGTCTCGCCCGCGCCCTTCATCTCGATGTGGCGGAGCGGGACTACCTCGCCCGGCTGGCGCGGCCTGGGCGCAGCGACCCCGTCGCGGCACCGTCCGGTTCCGCCGGCGAAGGCCTCGCCGCGCTGGTGCAGTCGCTGCCGCACCCGGCCTATGTTCTTGATCGCGTCTGGAACGTCGTGGCGTGGAATGCGCCGGCCGCCGCGCTGTTCGGCGGCTTCGGTGCCGGACGGCCGACCAATCTTCTCGTCCGCCTCTTCCTCGATCCAGGCTGGCGCGCACTCTTCGTCGACTGGGCCGACGTTGCCCGCTCCGCGACGTTCCAATTTCGGGCCGCGACCGCGGAGCTGTCGGGCGATCCCCGGCGTGAGGCGGTCGTCGCCGGACTGACGGAGAGCAGCGAGGCTTTTGCCGCGTGGTGGGCGCAGCCGGAGGTGGCCGCGCCGGCGGTGTGGGAGAAGCGCCTCGATCATCCCGGCATCGGCCGGCTCCGCATGGCCTACGCGACCTACCGCCCCGAGGGCGGTGACGAGCACGCCCGACTCGTCATCTACCGTCCCGCGGACGAGGGGTCGGCGGCAGCGCTGGACGGGGTCTGCGGCAGGATCATCCCGGCCGGGTGATCCTGGTGCTGGCGCTCCCGGTTCAGAGCGCCTCGCGGCACTTCGGGCAGCGCGCCTTCTTGCCCGGCGCGATGCCGATGACGCCGGTATGTCCGCAGTTCTTGCAGACGAAGGTGGTTGCCTCGACCGACGGCATCTCCTTGATCGCCCCGCCCTTGGCGAGGAAGGCGGCAACCAGGGATTCGGCGTCCGTGCGCTTGTCCGCCTTGCTCGTCTGGTCCTTGGGCGGGAGTCTGCGATAGGTCATGTCGATTGCCGCTCTTTCGTTCTCGTGCCGAGGAAGGCATCTCATCGGGGATGATGCCGGATAGCATGATCCGGTGGCGGGATCACGGCATCATGCTGCGCCGATCCACAACGTCGTCCCGAGTCCTTGGCACGAAGCCGCTGCCGCCCGCCTCATCCCGCCGGCCCCGCGCTCGGCGTGAGCCGCGGGTGGACGACCTGGCGGAAGCGCCAGCCGCGGCCCGCGGGCTCGAAGACCCAGACCAGGTCGTAGCGGTCGCCGGGCCAGGTGTCGGGCACGCCGGCCTTGCTGCCGGCAATGGCGCGTCCGATCGCCGGGATGTCCTCGTGCTGCCAGCAGATCAGCACGGTGCCGTCGTGGGACAGCGCGTCGGCCACCAACGCCTCTTCCTCGCCGCGGGTATGGCTGGTGTCGGGCGCGAGGCCGAGGCGCGCCGCCAGCTCCGTCACCGTCTGCAGCGGGCGCCGGCTGTGGCTGCCGACCGTCGCCGTCTTGCCGTCGGCCCGCTTCACCCGCTTCTTGCCGACCCCGGCGGCGAAGATGTGCGCTGGGCGGCCGATATTGGCGCCCTCCGGATGGGCTCCGCCGGCGGCGAACACCGCGGCCAGTGAGCCGGCATGCTGCCAGCCCCGCACGGTGAGCGATTCCTTGTCGGGACTGCCGTCCTCGCGCACGCCATGGCGCTTCGGGCGGGCCGTCGGCTTCTCGGCGTGGCGGATCACGATCACCTGTTCGGCGGGCATCGGCAAAGCATCCGGTCTCTGTTCTCGTCCGTCATCCTAAGGGGCTTGTCGACGACATGCGATGCCGAGGCGCCTTGGCACGGCACCCTCACTGGTGTACCGCCTGTCCCGAAAAGAGCGGCGGTCGGCGCCGCCGAGAACGAGGGACTGTTGCGCATGGCCAATGTCGTCGTCGTCGGATCGCAGTGGGGAGACGAAGGCAAGGGCAAGATCGTCGACTGGCTCTCCGAGCGGGCCGACATCATCGTCCGCTTCCAGGGGGGGCACAATGCCGGCCACACCCTCGTCATCGATGGCACCAGCTACAAGCTGAGCCTGCTCCCCTCCGGCGTGGTGCGTCCCGGCAAGCTGTCGGTGATCGGCAACGGCGTGGTGGTCGACCCGTGGGCCTTCCTCGACGAGATCGGCCGGCTCGCCGCGCAGGGGATCGCCGTGACGCCGGAGAATCTCGTCCTCGCCGAGAACGCCACCCTCATCCTGCCGCTGCATCGCGAGCTCGACGCGGCGCGCGAGAATGCGTCCGCCGCCCGGGCGCTCGGCACCACCCGGCGCGGCATCGGCCCGGCCTACGAGGACAAGGTCGGGCGCCGCGCGATCCGCATCGTCGACCTCGCCGACCCGGATGCGCTGGGCGACAAGATCGATCGCCTGCTCGCCCACCACAATGCCCTCCGCCGCGGCCTCGATATCGAGCTGGTCGACGGTGACGCCCTGCTCGCCTCCCTGCGCGAGATCGCGCCGAAGGTGCTACCCTTCGCCGGCTCGGCCTGGCGGCTCCTGTCGGAAGCCCGGCGCGACGGCCGGCGCATCCTGTTCGAAGGGGCACAGGGCGCGCTGCTCGACGTCGACCATGGCACCTATCCCTTCGTCACCTCGTCCAACACGGTGGCGGGACAGGCGGCTGCCGGGTCCGGCACCGGCCCCGGCCATGTCGGCTACGTGCTCGGCATCACCAAGGCCTATAAGACGCGCGTCGGCTCCGGCCCGTTCCCGACCGAGGATCTCGGCGAGGCCGGCGAGTTCCTCGGGCGGCGCGGGCATGAGTTCGGCACCGTCACCGGCCGCAAGCGCCGCTGCGGCTGGTTCGACGCGGTGCTGGTCCGCCAGACGGTGCAGACCTGCGGCATCGACGGCATCGCGCTCACCAAGCTCGACGTGCTCGACGGACTCGACGAGATCAAGATTGCCGTCGCCTACCGACTCGACGGCAAGCAGATAGATCATCTGCCGGCCTCCGAAAGTGACCAGCGGCGAGTCGAACCCGTTTACGAAACCATCGAAGGCTGGCAAGATTCGACGGCAGGGGCGCGGACCTGGAACGATCTTCCTGCCCAGGCCGTGAAGTACGTTCGCCACCTCGAGGAACTGATCGGCGCACCGGTAGCCTTACTTTCGACAAGCCCGGAGCGTGAGGATACAATTCTGGTACATGATCCTTTCCAGGGTTGACCCCGTCGCGCTAAGACGGAGCACTCTCGGCAGAGCGCAAAGATGGCTGAATACTATACGGTTCTGAGACGGGCGATTGCCGGCATCGATCCAAACGTGCCGGAAACGCGACGGGCGGTCTATGACAAGGCCCGCAACGCACTGATCGGGCAGCTCAAGGCTGTCGATCCTCCCTTGACCACCGCAGAGATATCCCGCCAGCGCCTCGAGCTCGAGGAAGCGATCCGGCGGGTGGAGCGCGAA
>JAEVZM010000421.1 GCA_023392225.1 Pseudomonadota bacterium | reverse complement strand
TTCTTCAGAAACACATCGCGCGTGGCCTACTGGTCGGCGCGGTCAAAGGCTGATCGACATGCAGGTTTCGCTCTCCAACGTCTTCAAGTCCTTCGGCCAGGTCGAGGTCGTGAAGGGCATCAATCTCGACATCGAGGACGGCGAGTTCCTCGTCCTCCTCGGGCCGTCCGGATGCGGCAAGACCACGGCGCTGCGCATGGTCGCCGGCCTCGAATCGGTCACCTCCGGCAAGATCACGATCGGCCCGCGCGACGTCACCAACGTCCTGCCGAAATACCGGGACGTGGCGATGGTCTTCCAGTCCTACGCCCTCTATCCGCACATGACGGTGGCGAAGAACATCGGCTATCCGCTGAAGCTCCGCGGCGTGTCGCAGGCCGACCAGGATACGCAGATCCGCGAGGCCGCGGCCAAGGTCCACCTCGAGGACTATCTCGACCGCTTCCCGCGCCAGCTCTCGGGCGGCCAGCGCCAGCGCGTGGCCCTCGCCCGCGCCATCGTCCGCCGGCCGAGCGTGTTCCTGATGGACGAGCCGCTGTCCAACCTCGACGCCAAGCTGCGCAGCTACATGCGCGCCGAGCTGAAGCATCTCCAGGGCGAGCTCGGGGTGACGACCATCTACGTCACCCACGACCAGATCGAGGCGATGACCCTCGCCCACCGCGTCGCGGTGATGAACAAGGGCATCGTCCAGCAGATCGCCACGCCGCGCGAGATCTACGACAATCCGTCGAACCTGTTCGTCGCCGGCTTCATCGGCTCGCCGCCGATGAACACCCTCGAGGGATCGATCGCCGACGGCGCCTTCGTCGCGCCCGAGGGCAAGGTCTCGCTCGAGGGCTTCGCCCCGCGGCCCAAGGTCATCTTCGGCTTCCGGCCCGAGGACTCGCGCATCGTCGATCCCGCCGAGGCGGACCTCAAGGGCGCCGTCTATGCCTGCGAGCTGACCGGCAACGAGACCATCGTCACCGTGCAGTGCGGCAAGGCCCAGGTCGTGGTGAAGATGGACAAGAACTACGACGTTTCGGCCAACACGCCGGTGGGCATCGCCATCGATCGCGGCAAGATCTGCCTGTTCGATCCCGACAGCGGTGAACGAATCCGGTCGTAGGCACCCCGTTCGCCGGCATCACGCCGGACCGAGGCGGGGATCGACCGCGAAGGCGGCCCGCTCGAACTCGACCGCACCCTTCGGAAACTCGCACAGCGCCTGGGCGCCGCGCGCCGTGAGCCGCAGGTGCCAGGTCTGGCGTTCGACCGGCGCAGGCACCGCGAACGCCCGGCAGACGAGGATCGCGACGTTGCAGCCGCCACCGGGATCACGCACCGAGCGATAGCGGATCACTTCGCCATCGGCGGCACGCGCGGCCTCGGCGAGCGCCTGGCACCCTTCATAAGCCACCGGCGCCATCCAGGTCGCCGCGTCGGCGACGAGCGGCGGCTCGGTCAGGTCGAGGAGCCGTCCGGTCGCCACCTCGACCGCGAAGGCGGTGTACTCCGCGGTCCCACTGGGCAGCGGGGTGCCAAGCGACTCGGCAAAGAACAGGAGCCGGTAGAACACGGTCTCCGCCACCGCCGTGACCACGGCCTCCGAGGCATAGAACACCCCCGGCGTCCGCCCTGCCCGGCGGAACCGCGACCCGTGCGGATACTCGGCGCCATAGCGAAACGGGGTCGAGAGGAGGAAGTCGAGGTGCCGGCACTCCGGCGGGACCGCCGGCTTGGTCGCCTCGATCAGCTCCTCGAGCAGCGCCTGCTCGGCCAGGCTGTCGGTGAGCTTGAGGGTCGAGACCCGGTGCTGCGCCTCGACGATGCGCCAGCAGCGCCCGGCAAACGGCCGAAGCTCAGACGAGAGCGCGGCGGGCGTCCAGGTAGGCGATGACATCGATGAGCCCGGGGATGGTCTGGATCAGCTCGACCGGCCGGCCACCGAGGACCGTGTTGTCGTTCCCGAGCCAGGCGGCGGCGACCGTCTCGTCACCGCCGGTGATCGCATCGAGCGAACGGAACAGGCGGACCACCAGCACCGCCAGCTCGAACGGCTTCGTGGCGGGCGCGAGGCTGAAGGCGCCGTGCCGCATCCGCGAGACCGTCGCCTCGCTGACGCCGATGACCGTGGCGAGGGCTCGGGCCGACAGCCGCAAGCGTTCCGCCGCACGCACCACCGCCTTCGTCACGACGGGCCCGGCGGCGGGCCGGGCGTCGGGCAATACCTGCTGCAAGACCATCGCCATTTCCCTTTCACCAGAAAGAATATAGCATCAATCTCTCTGAAGAGAAGGCCCTCCCCCGATCCATCCCTCGGCGGCGTGCTCCTTGCATCGCCGGACGCGAGACGATCGCCGACTCGGGAGGGATGGATGGAGCACGATGCGCGCTGGGCCGGCCGGAACTCCGACAAGGATCGGATCCGGACCGAGATCTGGGAGGGGCTGGTCCGCGACGAGGTCAATGTCGGGCCGGTCGAGAGCCGGATTCCGAACTTCGTCGGTGCCGACATGGCGGCGTGGCGGCTGGCGGAGGTGCCGGCCTGGAAGGCAGCGCGCGTGGTCAAGACCAACCCCGACCCGCCACAGATTCCGGTCCGGCTGCGCGCGCTCTACGACGGCAAGATCGTCTACACGCCGGTGCCGGAGCTGACCAGGGGCTTCCCGTTCGTCCGGCTCGACCCGGCGGAGCTCAGGGCCAAGGGCGTCGAGTTCGAGACTGCCGCGACGGCGCAAGGGTTCCTCGCCGCCGGCCAGCCGGTCCAGTTCGAGGAGATGGAGAAGCTCGACTTCGTCGTGGTGGGCTGCGTCGCCGTCACCCGCGCCGGGGCACGGACCGGCAAGGGCGGTGGCTTCGCCGACCTCGAGCTCGGCATCTTCCGCGAGCTCGGCAAGGTCGATTCCGAGACGCCAGTCACCACCACGGTTCACTCGTCGCAAGTGGTCGCCGACGACCGGCTGCCGATGCTCGCCCACGATTCCGCGCTCGACTGGATCGCCACCGAGGCCGAGCTGATCGAGACCGGCGCCGACTATCCCGAGCCGGCCGGCGTCTACTGGGACGCCGTCCAGCCCGACCAGTTCCGCAACATCCCGTTCCTCGGCGAGCTCCGCGCCCGCATCGAGGCGCTCCGGGCAGAGCGCGGCTGAGAAGCTAGAGCCGCACCACCTCGCCGGTCTTCACCGACTGGTCGGCGGCGACGACGATGCGGAGGCTCTTCACCGCATCGTCCATGTGGTCGCCGAGGTCGATGTCCTCGTCGATCGCCTTGATCAGATAGCGCTGCTCGCGCTCGCAGAGAGCGTCGTGGTCGGGCTCGTCGGTCATGTCGATGCGCTCGTCCGGCTTCGACATGTCGGCATGGTGCCACAGGATCTGGTTGGTCTTGGTGTGGGCGTTGATGTCGTCCGACTTCACGCCGCCGGCGTTCTCGGCCATGACGATCGACACCGAGCCCTTCGGGCCGATCACGTCCTTCACGAAGAACGCGGTCTCGCTCATCATCGGCCCCCATCCGGCCTCGTACCAGCCGACCGATCCGTCGTCGAAGGCAACCTGGAGGACGCCGTAATTGTACTCCTTCACCTCGTCGGTGAGGCGGGTGCCCATCGCCTGGACGCGTACCGGCTTGGCCTTGGTCATCTGGCACATGACGTCGACATAGTGGACGCCGCAGTCGACGATCGGCGGGAAGGAATCCATCAGCCGCTTGTGCCAGGCCCAGGTCTCGCCATTGGACTGCTGGTTGAGGTTCATGCGGAAGACCAGCGGCGTGCCGAGCTGGCGCGCAATCTCGATGAACTTCACCCACGAGGGATGCTGGCGGAGGATGTAGCCGACGACCAGCTTCTTCCCCGTCCGCCGCGCCGTATCAACCACGTCCTGCGCGCGCTCGACGGATTCGGCGAGCGGCTTCTCGACGAAGACATGGGCACCGGCCTCCATCGCCTTGATGGCGTAGTCGGCATGGGTGTCGGGCAGCGTGTTGACCGAGACGATGTCGGGCTTGAGCTCGGCGAGCGCGGTGTCGAGGTCCATGAACTTCTTCGCGCCCTGAAGCGCCTCCGGCAGCTTCACGTCATCGATGTGCCGGGTGCAGAGGCCAACCACCTCGACGCCGGGAATGCGGGTATAGGCGAGCGCATGGGACATGCCCATGTTGCCGAGCCCGACGACGAGCACACGCTTGTTGGCCATTCTTCTTCTCCCTTGAGTCTCAACTCAACCGATCTTGACCACCTGCCCGGTCCGCGCCGACTCCTCGGCCGCGAGCGTCGCCTCGAGCGCCGCCATGGCGTCCTCCGGCGTGCCGATCTTCGGCTTCAGTCCCTTCAGCGCGCAGTTGGCGAAATAGGCGAACTCCTCGCGAAGCGCCCCACCGCGGACGCCCTCGAACATCGGCCAGTAGGTCGTGTCGGGGCTGTGGAACTTGTCGCCGTCGGCGATCCCGAGGTTCGGGAACGTGTCCTGGATCTGGATGAAGCCCTCGGTGCCGACGATGTTCATGCGCTCGTCGATGTCATAGGGCGTCTTCTCCGGCATGCACCACACCGTCTCCAGCGTCGCCGTGGCGCCGCCGGCGAAGCGGTACATGGTCTGGCCGATGTCGGGGAACTTCAGGCCGCGCACGTCGACGGTCTGGGCGTAGGTCGAGACGATCCGGTCCTCGGTGAACCACAGCATCAGGTCGGTGTCGTGAATGGCATCGCCGACGATCGGCCCGATCTTCTCGAGGATGGTCGGCGTCCAGGCGGCGGGAATGTTCCGCCGCGACGACATCGACACGATCTTGCCGATGCGGCCGGCGGCGATCGCCTCCTTGGCGGCGCGGTAGCGCGGGTTGAAGCGGCAGATGTGGCCGATCTGCAGGATGCCCTTCGACTTCTCCGCCGCCGCGATGATCGTCCGGCAGTCGGCGACCGTGCTCGCCATCGGCTTCTCGAGGAAGACGTGCTTGCCCGCCTCCAGTGCGGCCACCGCCGGCGCGGTGTGCTGGTCCCACATGGTAACGATCGACACCGCATCGATGTCGGGGTCGGCGAGCATCGCGTGGTAGTCGGTATAGGTCTTCTTCACCCTGAACTTCGCCGCCATCTCGGCGAGCCGGCCCTCGGTCCGCGTGCAAAGCGCGGCGAGCTCGAGATTGGGGATGCCGATGATCGCGTCGCAATGGATCTCGCCGAACCAGCCGAGACCGATAACCCCGATGCGCAACCTGTCCATTTCCGCCTCCCCCGTTTTCTTGGTTCACGCGCCACCCGGGGCACGCGCGGAGGCGCGCCCGAGGCGGCGTCGCGCTCTCAGAACTCCTCGAGCGTCAGCTCGCGCGTCATCACGATGTTGCCAGAGGTCAGGCCGCAATCGACCGGCAGCGCCACGCCGGTGATCGCCGCGGCCATGTCCGAGGCGAGGAAGGCGACGGCATTGGCGACATCGGTCGGCTCCACCACACGGCCGAGCGGATACCACTTCTGGAGCTTGGTCAGGATCTCCGGCTCGCGGTCGACCCGGTGCTGCCAGATCGGCGTGCGCACCGTGCCCGGGCACACCGCATTCACCCGGATGCCGAAGCGGCCGTATTCCATCGCCATCGAGCGGGTGAGGCTGATCATGCCGGCCTTGGCGGCGCTGTAGGCCGGATCGCCGAAGCTTGCGAGACCGTTGACCGAGGAGATGTTGACGATGGCGCCGCCCTTCTCCTGCATCCCCGGCAGGACCGCGGCGGAGCAGTAATAGGCACCGTTGAGGTTGTCCTCGACGTCCTTACGGAACGCCTCGCCGTTGGTCTTCTTGAGGTTCGAAGCCCGCGAGACGCCGGCATTGTTGACCAGGACATCGACCGGGCCGAGAGCGGCCACGATCGCGGCGAAGGCCGCGTTGACCGCCGCTTCGTCACCGATGTCGGCGACCGCCGGCTCGATCGTCACGCCCTCGCGGGCGAGGTCGCGCGCGAAATCCTTGACCGCATCGATCCGGTCGATGGCACCGATCTTGGCCCCCATCGCCGCGAAGGAGCGCGTCAGCGCCTGCCCGATGCCGCCCGCGGCACCGGTGATTGCGACCACCTTACCCGTGAAGTCCATGCTCTCAGTTCCCTTGGAATGCGGCCCGGATCCAGTCGAAGCTCCGCTGCCGGTAGAAGCCATAATTGTAGAAGGCGACGTCCTCGATGCCGGCGGCGCGGAGCCCGGCGACCGCGGCCGCGACCTCGCCGGCGCTGTTGAGGTCGGGATGCCCTGCCCGCATGATGCCGCGGAGCGCCCCGGCATCGCCGATGCGGCGCTTGACGTCCCAGGCATCGGCCAGCACCCGCGCCGCGCTCGGCTCGTAGAAGCAGGCCTCGATGATGCCGGCGGCAGCCGCGAGCGCCTTGAGGTCGGTGCCCTCGTACCAGGCGCCGCCCGTCGGCCGCGCCACGGACGGGATGATGGCGACTGCGGCGTCCTTCCGGACCGCCTCGCGGATCTCGGCGACGAGCGAGGTGACCACGGCGCAGCGCCAGGTGAGAAACGCAGCCATCTGCGGCTCGGTGCGCGTGTCGGCGAGCCACATGGCGTCGGCCATGTCGTCGGGCAGGTCGATGTCGGAGGCGAGATAGGATTCGACGTCGGCCCTGACCTTGGCGCGAAGCCCATCCGCGTCGATGCCGGCCCGCTTGGCGCCGGCCCGGCAGTGCTCGCAGAAGCAGAGGCCGAGCTGGTTGTCGAGCCAGCGGTTGGGCTTCACGAGATTGAACTCGTGGTGGTAGCCGTGCAGCGAGGGCAGGAAGCCGGGCGTCTCGATCGACAGGCCGATGACCGGATAACGATCGGTCACGTCCTTGCAGAGCGCCACGGCGAGCTCGCGCGCGTCGGGGTTGGACGGGCAGAGCGAATAGACCAGCCGGTCGCCGAAGGCGGTCTCGACCGTGGCCTCCGGGTGCGCCATGCCGAGGCGCGTGTTGTGGAGGAGCACCATCCAGGCATTGACCTGGATGCCGCCGGCGGCGGTCAGTTCGGCGAAGACGTCGTGCTCGTCGAGGAGGTGGTTGGCGATCGGCTTGATCTTGCCGTAGCGCGCCATGTCCGGCCGGAAATAGACCGTCCCGTCCTCGGGGAAATAGGTCTTTCCGCCGGTGCCGCGCGGGCGGAGGAACTTGCCGGCGTGATAGGCCCCGGCGACGCTGAGGGTATTCATCCCCAGCCCCGTCACCTCGTCGATGACGTTCGGGATACCGCGCTCGAGAATGTCCCAGGCATAGGAATAGAAGGCGCGGTAGGTCATGGCGATCGGCTCATCTCTGTGCGTACTGGCGGGACCCGGCCACAGCGGACCGGCATGGCGGGCTTCGGCGGCCTCCCGGAGGGGAGGACTATCGTCCCCGCCCTCGCGGAATGCCACGCGACATCTCGCCGGAGGCGGGGACGGCTGGCGAATGCCCTACTTCTCGAACCATCCGTCCTTCAGGTAGCGCATGTACTCGAACACGGTGTTGTGCTTCCAGATGAACGCCGCCTCGACGAAACCGGCGACAACGAAGGGCGGAATGAGGATCTCCTGGCCCTCGATCCAGGGCCGGATGTCGTCGACGCGATAGGCGAAGTGCGGGTTGTTCTTGATCCGGTCCGGAACCGGCGAATCCGGTGCATAGCGAAGGAACTCGATCGACTCCGGATGCTCGCGGGGGCTGGTGACCCAGCACTTGCTCTGCTCGATCCAGTTCTCGCCGGGCATCGGCGCGTAGGCGGTGATGCCGACATGATCGATGACCAGCGGCTGCATCGTGACCCTCCGGGCTTTCGGGAAGAAAGGGGC
>JAEVZM010000374.1 GCA_023392225.1 Pseudomonadota bacterium | reverse complement strand
CGCCCCCGGCGGTGGGCGTGCTCCTCGCGGAGGAATTCGTGGTCGTGCGGGGCGAAATCGACGATGACCATGCGGCCGCCGGGGCGCAGCACCCGGGCCGCCTCGCCCAGCGCCCGCTCCGGATCGTCGAGGAAGTGGAGCACCTGATGGATGGTGACCACGTCGAAGGCGTCCCGCGGCAGCGGCAGGTTGTAGATGTCGCCGAGCCGGACCTGGGCATTGGCGATGCCGGCCCGGTCGAGATTGGCGCGGGCGATCGACAGCATGTTGGCCGAGGCGTCGACGCCGACGGCGCGGTCGTAGAGCGGGGCGAGCAGCTCGAGCATGCGCCCGGTGCCGGTGCCGAGGTCGAGGAGGTTCGACACGTGCCGGGCGCCGAGCGCCTCCACGATCGCCGCCTCGACCCGGTCTTCGGCGACGTGGAAGGCGCGGATCTCGTCCCATGCCGCTGCATTGGCGGCGAAGTAGCCGTGGGCCGCGTCGGCCCGCTCCCGCTTCACCGCGGCGAGCCGGTCCTGGTCGCGGGCGAGGGCCTCGTCGCCGGGGTCGACCAGCCCGAGCAGGTCGCGGATCAGGCGCGCGCCGGCGCCGTCCTCGGCGAGTCGGTAGAACACCCAGGCGCCCTCCGGATAGCGGTCGATCAGGCCGGCCTCGGCGAGGAGCTTCAGGTGGCGCGAGATGCGCGGCTGCGACTGGCCGAGGATCGCCGTCAGGTCCTTGACCGACAGCTCCGCCTGGCCGAGGAGGGCAAGGATGCGCAGGCGCGTGGCCTCGCCCGCCGCCTTCAGCGACGCGACCATCGGATCGATCCGCAGCCCCATACTCATCACGCGATCCTCCCCGGATCGGACATAAAGATATTTTTATACGTATATTCTTTTGAGCGGAGATGCAATCGCGCCGCCTGCGGAAGGCGGGGCCGGACCCGGCCTATTCGCCGAGCGCGGCGAAGGGCCGGATGCGGTCGGCGACGGTGACGCTGGTCTCGGCCCCGGTGAAGCGGCCGAGCATGGCGCGAAGGTCGGTGACCGCGGCGTCGAGGTCGCCGACGCCGTTCGACTGGACCGTCACTACGGCGCGGGTGGTCAGCGGCGTCACCAGCGAGCGGACGTCCTGGCGCCAGTTCCAGCGCCGGCAGAGGATCTTCTCGTCGTCGGCATAGACCACCTCGCCGGGCTTGGGCGGGTCGTTGGCGGGGGTATCGGCGCCCTCGTCGCCGCCGGCCATGTCGACGAACTGGTCGCCGATCCGGCTGTAGCGGAAGGCGATGCTGCCGGCCACCTGGCCGAGGTCGTCGGCGCCGAGCGGCATGACATGGGCAAGCGAGACGGCGTTGTAGACGTCGACGAAGGCGTTGATCTCGGGCAGCGGCCGGCTGGCGAGGACGTTCTTGACCAGCCGCTCGACCGAGGAGCGGTAGCTCGTCTTCTTGATGCCGAAGGCGCGATAGGCCTTCCGCCAGGCGGCGACGCCGGGGATCTCGGACAGCTCCATCCCGCCCCACGCCGTCCGGCACTGCGCCTCGCGCTCGGCGATGATCGCGGCGAGCTCGGCTGTCCGCCCCGGCTCGATCTCGATGCGCTCGGCCACCACCACGGCAACGCGGAAGTCCGGGAAATCCCGGACGATCTCGGAGATGTCGATGTTCATGCGCCCCTGCCTTCCCGAAATTCGTAGCAAGCGCGCGCCACGACGGGAAGCCGGGTCACCCCTCAGGCGCGGACGGCGACGACGAACAGGCGCGGAAAGCGCAGCAGCACGCGGCCATCAACGAGCGGGGGATAGGTCTCCGCGATCCGCGCGGTGTACTCGGCGACATAGGCGTCGCGCTCGTCCGGCTCGAGCCGGTCGAGAAACGGGCGAAGACCGGTGCCGCGCACCCATTCGACGATCGCCGCGGCATCGGCGAGCACGTGGTAGTAGGTGGTGTGCCAGATATCGATCGTGGCCGCCATCGGCCGGAGCCGGTCGTAATAGGCGGCGGGCGCGGGAATGGGGTCGCGCGCGATCGGCGTCTCGAACTTCTCCCGCCAGCGCGGGCGACGCGCCACCGCCGCCATCAGCATGTGGGTCGGCTCGTCGCGATTGTCCGGCACCTGGAGCGCCACGACTCCGCCCTCGGGCGCCGCCGCGAACAGGCGGGCGACGACGTCGAGATGGTCCGGCACCCACTGGAACACGGCGTTGCCGAACACCAGGGAGAAGGGATGCGCCGGATGGTAGGTCTCGACGTCGGCCACGGCGAAACGGGCATCGGGCAGGCGCTTCCGTGCGGCCGCGATCATCTCGAGCGAGGAGTCGATGCCGGTGACCTCGGCCTCAGGATAGCGGCGGACGAGCAGCTCGGTGGAGTTGCCCGGGCCGCAGCCGACATCGAGGATGCGGTGCGGGCGCTCGAGCGGCACGCGGGCCAGCAGCTCCGCCGCCGGCCGGGTTCGCTCGTCCTCGAACTTCAGGTACTGTGTCGGCGACCACTCGGCCATGGCAATCATCCTCGGGTGTCCCGCGTCCGTTCATACAACTCCGCCGGGGGCAGGCGTGAGAGCTATCTGAGGTGCATCTCATCCCGATGAAGGCAGTGTCGAGACCCGCAATCCGATGACCATCGCCCAGGCGGCCAGACGCGACGGCACCACCGGGATGGTGCTCCGGGCCCTCGGCGCCGGCCTGATCTGTGGTTTCCTGGCGGTCATCCAGTCGGCCGGCTTCGGCCTCCTGCTCTTCGGCGGCGGGGCCCATGCCCTCTCGCCCGTCGCGGTCAGCATGGCGCTCTATGCGACGGCGGTGGCGACCGTGATCGCCGTGTTCACCGGCTCGTTCCGCGGCACGGTGTCGATCACCCAGACCGTGCCGATCGCGGCGCTCGCCGGCGGCGTCGCGCCGATCCTCGCCGCGACCGGCGGGGCCGAGGGAAGCCCCGCGGCGGCCTCGACCCTGGTCGCCTTCGTCGGCCTCGGCAGCTTCTCCTTCGCCGCCTTCGCCTTCGGCCTCGGCTGGTTCCGCGCCGGCCGGTTCATCCGCTTCATACCGTACCCGGTGATGGCCGGATTCTTCGCCGGTGCGGGGCTGCTGATCATCCGCGGCGGGTTCGGCGTCGCCACCGGCCATCGGCTCGACAGCACCGACCTCGACCTCCTCGCGGTGCCCTCGGTCGAGGTCCGGATCGCCGCGACGCTGGTGCTGGTCGGCGCCATCCTGCTGCTCGTCCGGCGTTTCCCCCAGAGCATCGTCCTGCCGAGCGTGGCGGCCGCCGGCTGGCTCCTCTACCTGCTCGCCGCGCCGCTCCTCGGCTACGACACCGAGGCGGCCCGCGCCGGCGGCTGGCTGGTCAACTATGCCCGCGAGGGCGCCGCCTGGCCGCCGGTGCCGCTCGCCGACCTCGACCTCGTCGACTGGAGCGCCATCGCCGGCGCCGTCCATGTCCTGCCGGCCGTGGCGATGCTGAGCATCCTCACGGTGGCGATGAACGTCAGCACGATCGAGATGGCGCTCCGGCGCGACCTCGATCTCGATCGCGAGCTGCGCTCGGTGGGCCTCCAGAACCTCGTCGGCGGGGCAGGGGGCGGGCTGCTCGCGTTCCATTCCGTGCCGCTGACCCTCCTCGCGGCGCGGCTCCGGGCGCCGGGCACCGCGGCCGGGCTGGTGGTGGCCCTGATCTGCGTGCTGGCCCTCGTCACCGGGCACACGCTCCTCGGCCACGTGCCGACGCCGGTGCTGGCGGCGATGGTGGTCTGGGTCGGACTGTCGCTGGTCATCGACTGGCTGATCCGCGCGTTCTCGCGCCTGCCGCTCTGGGAATACCTGGTCGTCCTTCTGATCGTGGCGGTGATCCTGCTCGACAGCCTGGTCAGCGGGCTGGTGGTCGGCCTGATCGCCGCGGCGGTGCTGTTCGTCGTCGAATACGGGCGGGTCGAGATCGTCCGCCACGTCATCACCGGGCGCGATTACCAGAGCACCACCGATGCATCGGAGCAGCGGCTGGCGGCGCTCCGCGCGGCCGGCGACGCGATCCTCATCGTGCGGCTCCAGGGCTTCCTGTTCTTCGGTACCGCCGACCGCATGCGGCGCCGCATCCAGGGCCTCGTCGAGGCCGCCGGCGAGACGCCGATCCACTACGTGGTGGTCGATTTCAGCCGCGTGAACGGCGTCGATTCCTCGACCGCGATCAGTTTCGTCCGCCTCGCCCAGGCGACGGGTCCGGCGGGCTTCACGTTGGTGACCTCGGCGATGTCGCCACCGGTGCGCGCCGCGATGGACCGCGCCGGCTTCGGTCCGGGTGGCGACAGCGCGGTGGTGTTCGCCGAGGATTTCGACCGCGGCCTCGCCTGGTGCGAGGCGGCGCTGCTCGCCGAGGTGGCGCCGGGCGTCGTCGCGGGCGCGCCCGTCGCGATCGAGGACATCCTCGCGATGGTGGTGGGGGAGGCGGCGACGGCGGCGATGCTGTTGCCCTATCTCGAGCGGCTGGAGCTTCCGGCGGAGGCCGTGCTGATCGCCGAGGGGGCGCCGTCGAGCGACCTCTACTTCCTCGAGGCCGGCCGCGCCGCGGTGCGGGTCGCCGCGTCCGAGGGGAGCCTCCGGCTTGCCACCGTCGGGCCCGGCTCGATCGTCGGCGAGATGGCCTTCTACCGCGGGCTGCCGCGCGCCGCTTCCGTGGTCGCCGAGGAGCCGCTCGTAGCTTGGCGGCTGTCGGCATCGAGCATCGCCCGGCTCGAGGCGGAGCAGCCGGCATCGCTGATCCGCTTCCACCGCGGCATGGCGGCGCTGCTCGCGGAGCGGCTCGGCGGGGCCAACCGCCTTGTGCAGCTGCTCTCGGACTGACGGCTCAGGCCGTCGCCGGCGTTTCCGGCGCCGCGCCACGCCCGGTCAGCGCCGCCACCAGCGACCACAGCATGCCGACCATCGCGACCAGCGAGGCGATGACCCCGACGTGGCCCGCCTGGATGGCGCGGCCGAACATCGGCGAGGCGAAGCCGCCGCCGGCGCCGAGGTCGCGGACATAGAGGAGGTAGAACGCCGTCGCCGCGGCACCGGCGACGATCGCGACCAGCGTCGCCGCCCAGCCGAGCCAGCCGACGACGCCGATGCGGCGCCACAGCGTGTCGCCCGGTCCGGTGGACGTGCGGGCGGCGATGAGGACGAGCACGATCAGGAGGGCGAGGGCGGTGAAGAACGGGAACCCGGAGCGGAGCAGCCCCGCGCCCGGGTTCACCGGGATGTAGTTGAGGCCGAAGGCGGTGAGCGTGCGCCAGTCGAGGAGGAGCAGCGACGGCACCGCCAGCCCGGCGATGCCCCACATGCCGACCGCCTTCATCCGCCGCCAGCAGGGACGGATGAGGGCGAGGGCGAGGAGGACGAGGATCAGCGGCCGGAGCAGCGTGCCCGTCGCCACCGAGATGCCGGCGCAGACGCCGTCCTGCGTGGCGCAGTCGGTCGCCTCCTGGATCGTCCCGGCGATCCACGGGCCGGCCAGCGACAGCGCCACGAAGGCGGCCAGGCGCCAGACCACCGTGAACGCGAACCTGCCGCCACTCAAACGCCGCATCCGATTCCCCTTTGCCGTCCGCCCGCTGCCGGGGGCGCGCTACGCCCTGACCATGGCACACCGGGCGTGTCAACATCGCGGCGGCGCCCCGGGCTGGCGTCGGGCGCCCGCGTTGACGCCGGGAGGGGCCGGTATTACTTCTTGAGGCAGGTATTACCTGCATGGGAACGAGCCGATGGCGACGACCGTGACGGTCAAGGGCCAGGTGACACTGCCGAAGAGCGTCCGCGATGCGGTCGGCATCAAGCCGGGCGACCGGGTCGAGGTGCGCGCGACCGCCAGCGGCGGCGTGCTGATCGAGAAGGCCGAAGGGGCCGGGCAAGCCGACGACTATCGCGAGCAGCTCTATGCGCTCGCGCGCCGCCGGCCGATCCTCGGCGCGACCACGGACGAGATCATGCGCGAGTTGCGTGGCGACCCGGCGGAGGATCCGCCGCTCGATATCGCGGCCCGGCCACGCCGCAACGCACCGTGATCCTTGTCGATACGAATGTCGTGATCGACGTCCTGACCGCCGACCCGGTCTGGCTGGACTGGTCCGTCGAGGCCCTTCGGAGCGCGCAGGACGATGGGGAGCCGAGCATCAACGAGGTGACATACGCCGAGCTTGCAGCGCGTTACGACGCGGAACTGCCGCTGCAGCACGACCTCCGCGCCCTTCGGCTGCAGCTCGCCCGGGCGCCCGACCGCGCCCTGTTCCTCGCCGGCCGTGCCTATGCCGCCTATCGCGGCGCAGGCGGGCCGCGAACCAGCCTCCTCGCCGACTTCTTCATCGGCGCCCATGCCGAGGCGGCCGGTCTTCCGATTCTGACCCGCGACCCGCGGCGCTACCGGAGCTACTTCCCCGCGGTGCGGCTGATCGCGCCCTGAGCGGGGGGCCTCGCGACGTCGGCCTTGATCGCGCCGCCTTGTCGGTCTTGATCGATGCCGGCGGTCGAGGGAGCGCTGTCGGCGGTCCGTCACCGGCCACGGAGGACGTCTCCATGACCCATGCTCCCGATCTCTACGGCCGCTACCACAAGGGCCTCCGCTTCGCCCTCGCGCGGCTCCTGACCGATCTCGGCGCCTCCGACCCCGCCGATGCCGACGCCTGGGAGGCCATCGCCGCGCGTTGGCGGGCGCTCGAGGAGACGCTGGCGCTCCACAGCCACCACGAGGACAGCCACATCCATCCCCTGGTGGTCCGCGCCAACCCGGAGGTCGCGGCCTATCTCGACGCCCAGCACCGGGCGCTGGAGATCACCATCGCCCATCTCGACCGGCTGTTCGGCGCGGTAAGCGAGGCCGGCGGCGCCGAGGCCGGGCGGGCGGCGGCGCACGGGCTCTATCTCCGTATGAGCGGCTTCGTCGCCGACTATTTCCAGCATCTCCTCGTCGAGGAGCAGGCGGCGATGCCGGCGCTCGTCGCGCGATTTTCCGCCGAGACCCTGGCTGCCACGTTCAAGGCCATGCTCGCCACCATCCCGCCGGCGCGGCGGATGGCCGATCTCGCCCTGATGACGCCGGCGCTCCGGCCGGACGAGCGCGCCGGGCTGCCCGGCGCGGCGTGACCCGCGCGGTCCGCGGGCCCTGCCTTTCGGGCCCGTAGATACGCAATTTTGACCATTCTTTAGGAAATCGCCGGCATGGTGCCGGAATGCTCCGTCGCGTTGCGTATCTGACGGTCGCCGCCGGTCTCTGCGTGTTCGTTTCCGGCTGCGCGTTCAACTTCCTCGGCGAGCGCCGCGAGTCGTGGCGCGAGCAGGCCGAGCGTGCGTGCATGGCCCAGAAGCCGCAGTCCTACTTCGTCCGCCCGGTGCGGGAGATCAAGGACAAGGGCAGCTGCGGCGTCGAGTATCCGCTGACCGTCGCCGCCCTCCAGGCCGGCACCATCGGCATCGGGCCGGACGCGACGCTCGGCTGCCCGATCACTACCGCGCTCGAATACTGGATGCGGAACTCGGTCCAGCCAGCATCGATCGCCTATTTCGGTATGCCGATCGTCGAGATCAAGCAGATCTCCGCCTATTCCTGCCGCACCCGCAACAGCAAGAAGGGCGCCGAGCTCTCCGAGCATGCCTTCGGCAACGCCATCGACGTCGCCGGCTTCGTCCTCGCCGACGGCCGCGTCGTCACCGTCAAGTCGGGCTGGAACGGCAAGCAGGACGAGCGGGCGTTCCTCCGCGAGGTCTTCTCGACGGCCTGCGCCTCGTTCAACACCACGCTCGGTCCGGGTGCCGCCTATCACGGCGACCATTTCCACGTCGACCTTGCCCGCCACAACGACAGCGGCACCTACAAGTACTGCAAGCCGCGGCTCAGCACACCGCCGCCGGCCCGCCCGCCCTATGACGGCGAGCTTTATGCCGCGATCCCCGGCCAGCCGCGCTACGAGCTGATGATGAGCGCCACCGCCTTCGCCGGCGAGGACCGCTCGCCACTCGCGCGCGCTCCCGAGCAGGTGCTGATCACCAACGTCGCCCCCTCGCTCGAGGACTCGCCGTTCTTCTCCGCGCTCCGCAATGTCGAGGTGCGGGAAGCCGGCGACGACATGATGGACGAGTAGGGGCGCTTGCTCCGGCTCGTCGCCATCGCCGCCAGGCTCTGGTTCTATAAGAACTGGATGTATGCCGGGCTGATCGCCGCCCTGTTCCTCTGCGCCGTGCTGCCGCTCTTCGCCGGCGGGTGGAGCGTGGGGCTGCTCGCGGTCTACCTCATGCTGCCGGGCTACATGTTGCACCAGGTCGAGGAGCACGCCGGCGACCGCTTTCGCCGCTACGTCAACCGGCAGGTGCTCCACGTTCCCGATGCGCTGACCACGCTGGCGGTGGTGATGATCAACGTGCCGCTGGTCTGGGGCGTCTTCCTCGCCGCGCTCTACCTCGCCCGCTTCGTCGGGCTCGGCTGGGGGCTGATCGCGGTCTATTCGATGCTGGTGAATGCGCTCCTCCACATCGCCGCCGCCATCGTCCGGCGCGGCTACAATCCCGGCCTCGCCACCGCCGTGATCCTCTTCCTGCCGCTGTCGGTCTGGGGGCTGGCGACGATCGGCGCCGCACCGGGAGTCACGGCCGTCCAGCAGGGCATCGGGCTTGCCGTCGGCGTGCTGATCCACGTCGCCATCATCGTCCATGTCCGCCGCCGCGTGACGATGCTCAAGGAAAGCGCCGCCGGCACCTGATCGGGTGTTTTCCGCCGGCCCGCCCTGTGCGACTGTGGCCCCCGTCACGGAGGACAGGCATGACGGCGACTGAGCGGGTGGAAAACGTCGGCGCGACCGCGGAAGCGATCCAGCACCACTACGACCTGAGCGACGATTTCTTCGGACTATGGCTCGGGCCGGAGCGCATCTATTCGGCGGCGCTCTACGAGGATGGCGACGACCTCGACACCGCCCAGACCCGGAAGCTCGACCACCACATCGCCGCGGCCCAGGCCGGCGGCAAGGAGCGGGTGCTCGACATCGGCTGCGGCTGGGGCGCGATGCTGCGCCGGGTGGTTGGCCATGCCGGAGCGAAGTCCGCCGTCGGCCTCACCCTCAGCGCCTCGCAGGCCGAGTGGGGCCGGGCGCATGTCCCCTCCGGCGTCGAGATTCGCGAGGAGAGCTGGCGCGACCATCAGCCTGACGCGCCCTATGACGCGATCATCTCGGTCGGCGCCTTCGAGCACTTCGCCCGGCCGGGCCTGTCACCGGAGGCCAAGCTCGACGCCTATCGCGAGTTCTTCGAATATTGCGGGCGGATCCTCAAGAAGGGCGGGCGGCTGTCGCTGCAGACCATCGCCTATTCGGCCTCCGGCATCACGCTGCCCGACTTCATCGCCGAGCGCATCTTCCGCGAGAGCGAGCTGCCGCTGATCCACGAGCCGATCGCCGCCGCCGACCCCGGCTTCGAGCTGGTGGCGCTCCGCAATGACCGCGAGCACTACGCCAAGACGCTGATCGCCTGGGAGCGGAACCTGATGGCGAAGCGCGAGGAGGCGGTGGCGATGGTCGGCGAGGCGGCGGTGACCGAGCATCTCCGCTACCTCCGGGTCTGCGCCATGGCCTTCAAGCTCGACACCATCTGCCTCCTCCGCATGAGCTTCGTGAAGCGCGATCCGGCCGTCTCGATCCTGCCGGGCGGCAGACGGAAGTAGCCGGCGAACCCGGCTACTTCTTCCCGAAACCGCCCCCGGTCGGCGTGGTGAGGATCACCGCGTCGCCGGGCTTCATCACCGTCTGGTCGCAGCCCTCCAGCGTCTCGATCGTGCCGTCGGCGCGGCGGACGCGGGTCTGGCCGAGCGCGCCGGTCTCGCCGCCGGCGAGCCCGTGCGGCGGTACTTTTCGATGCGAGGCGAGGATGGCGCAGTCCATCTCCTCGAGGAAGCGGATGGTGCGCTCGGTGCCGTCGCCGGCCGACCACTGGCCCTTGCCGCCGGAGCCCTTCCGGACATGGAAGTCCTCGAGCAGCACCGGGAAGCGGTATTCGAGAATCTCGGGATCGGTGAGGCGCGAATTGGTCATGTGGGTGTGGACCGCGTCGGCGCCGTCGAAGCCGGTGCCGTCGTTGAGCACGCCCGCCGGCGCGCCGGAGCAGATCGTCTCGTAGTACTGGTAGCGGTCGTTGCCGAAGGTGAGGTTGTTCATCGTGCCCTGCGCCGAGGCGAGCACGCCGAGCGCGCCGAACAGGCAGTCGGTGACGTGCTGCGAGGTCTCGACATTGCCGGCGACCACGGCGGCCGGGTAGGCGGGGCGCAGCATCGAGCCCTCGGGGATGACGATGTTGATCGGCCGGAGGCAGCCCGCGTTCATCGGGATGTTGTCCTCGACCATCACCCGGAAGCAGTAGAGCACCGCCGCCCGCGCCACCGGCTCGGGGGCGTTGAAGTTGGTCGGCTGCTGCGGGCTGGTGCCGGTGAAGTCGACGGTCGCCTCGCGCTTGTCGCGGTCGACGGTGATCTTGACCCGGATCACCGCGCCCTGGTCGGTCTCGATGGCAAACTCCGAGTCGTGGAGCGCGTCGATGACGCGGCGGACGCTCTCGGCGGCGTTGTCCTGGACGTGGCCCATATAGGCCCGCACCACGTCGAGGCCGAAATGGCCGACCATCTTTCGAAGCTCGCGGACGCCCATCTCGTTGGCGGCGATCTGCGCCTTGAGGTCGGCGACGTTCTGGGTGACGTTCCGCACTGGGTAGCGGTGGCCGGTGAGCAGCGCCACGAGCTCCGCCTCGCGGAAGCGGCCGCCCTCGACGAGCCGGAAATTGTCGATGAGGACGCCTTCCTCCTCGACCGTCGTCGCCCGCGGCGTCATCGAGCCGGGGGCGGTGCCGCCGACATCGGCATGGTGGCCGCGCGAGGCGACCCAGAAGAGGATCGCCTTGCCCGCCTCGTCGAACACCGGGGTGCAGACGGTGATGTCGGGGAGGTGGGTGCCGCCGTTATAGGGCGCGTTCAGCGCGAACACGTCGCCGGGCCGGATGTTGCCGCGGTTCTCGGCGATGATGGTCTCGACCGAGCGGTCCATCGAGCCGAGATGGACGGGCATGTGCGGGGCGTTGGCGACGAGCCGCCCGTCGCCGTCGAACACCGCGCAGGAGAAGTCGAGCCGCTCCTTGATGTTGACCGAGTAGGCGGTGTTCTGGAGGGTCACGCCCATCTGCTCGGCGATCGCCATGAAGAGGTTGTTGAACACCTCGAGCATCACCGGGTCGACATCGGTGCCGATCGCGGTCCGCTTCGGCAGCGCGGCTACCCGGCGGAGCACGATGTAGTCGCGCGCCGTGACCTCGGCCTGCCAGCCGGGCTCGACGACGATGGTCTGGTGCGGCTCGATGACCAGCGCCGGGCCGGAGACGATGGCCCCCGGCTTGAGGGCGTCGCGAAGGTGGACGCCGGCATCGTGCCAGGCGCCGTCGGAATAGACCGATGTCCGCTCCGCCGGCGCCGCCTCGGCCGCGACCAGCGGCAGCTCCGGCTCCTCGATGTCGGCACCGCCGCCGACCGCCTCGACCTCGAGCGACTCGACCACCACGGCCTTCCCCTCGAAGACGAAGCCGAACTGCTTGCGGTGGGCGGCCTCGAAGTCGGCGATCATGGTGGCCCTGTCGGCCAGCGGCCGGCCGGGCGCGCCGAGCGCGGTTTCGAGCACCGTCACCGGGAGCGGCGTGTCGGTGCCCTGGTAGCGCAGATGGGCGCGGACATGGATGGCGATGTCGTCGTCGCCGACGCCCTGGTGGCGGAGCTCGTCCACCGATTCGGCTTCGAGCGCTGCCTCGTCCGGCCCGAGGTCGAGCGCGGCGTCGACCGGCTTCATCACCGCGCGGTTGCGCGTCGCCCGGATGTCGGCGAGGCCCATGCCATAGGCCGAGAGCACGCCAGAGAAGGGGTGGATCAGCACGGTCTTCATGCCGAGCGTGTCGGCGACCATGCAGGCATGCTGGCCGCCGGCGCCGCCGAAACAGTTGAGCACGTATTCGGTGACGTCGTAGCCGCGCTGCACCGAGATCTTCTTGATGGCGTTGGCCATGTTGGCGACGGCGATGCGCAGGAACCCGTCGGCGATCTCCTCGCCGCTCCGCCCGTCGCCGATCCCGTCGGCGATGGCGGCGAAGCCGGCGCGCACCGCGTCCACGTCGAGCGGCTGGTCGCGGCTCTCGCCGAAGATCGCCGGGAAATGCTGCGGCAGGAGCTTGCCGACCATGACGTTGGCGTCGGTGACCGCGAGCGGGCCGCCGAGCCGGTAGCACGCCGGGCCCGGCCGGGCGCCGGCCGATTGCGGGCCGACCTGGTAGCGGCCCTGCTCGTAGCGCAGGATCGAGCCGCCGCCGGCGGCGAGGGTGTGGAAGCGCATCATCGGCGCGCGCATGCGCACGCCCGCCACCTCGGTCTCGAAGGCGCGCTCATAGGCGCCGTCATAGTGCGACACGTCGGTCGAGGTGCCGCCCATGTCGAAGCCGATGACCTTGTCGAAACCGGCCTTCCGGGCCGTCTCGACCGCGGCGACCACGCCGCCGGCCGGGCCGGAGAGGATCGCGTCCTTGCCCTGGAACAGCTCGGCCGCGGTCAGCCCGCCGGAGGACTGCATGAACATCAGCCGCGGGTGGGAGAGGTCGCGGATCGGCGTGCTGTCGGACGTGCTCTTCTTGGTCGCCGGGCTCGACAGCTCCTGCGACACCTTCAGCACGTAGCGGCGGAGGAGGGGCGAGAGATAGGCGTCGACCACCGTGGTGTCGCCGCGGCCGACCAGCTTGATCAGTGGCGAGACCTCGTGGCTGGCCGAGACCTGCGGGAAGCCCATGCGGCGGGCGAGGTCGGCGACGCGGCGCTCGTGCTCGGGCCACGCCCAGGCATGCATGAACGCGACCGCCACCGCCCGGATGCCGCTCTCCCAGGCCGCCTCGAGCGCGGCGCGGACGGCGCCGAGGTCGGGTTCGGCCTCGACCGTGCCGTCGGCGCGGACCCGCTCGGCGACCTCGACCACCTTCTCGTAGAGCATGCTCGGCTTGACGATGCGGCGGGCAAAGATCTCGGGCCGCGCCTGGTAGCCGATGCGCAGCGCGTCGCGGAAGCCCTTGGTGACCAGGAGCAGCACCCGGTCACCCTTGCGCTCGAGCAGCGCATTGGTGGCGACGGTGGTGCCCATCTTGACGGAAGCCAGCTGCTCGGTCGGAATCCACTCGCCGCGCTTCAGGCCCATGAGCCGCCGGATGCCCGAGACCGCAGCCTCGCGGAACTCGGCGCGATCCTCCGACAGCATCTTGGTGGCGGTCAGCCGGCCTTCGGGGTCGCGGGCGACGATGTCGGTGAACGTGCCACCGCGGTCGATCCAGAAGTCCCATCGGCCGGGGGACGATGCCGCTTTCATGTCAATTTTTCCGGGATAGATCGATGTGCGGATTTCAGTGACGATATCGATACGGACGTGACACGCCGCCGCCCGGCCTATATTCCGGGCTGCGACTGTTATCCCTATCTAAGGGGCGGTCTGCCGGAGAATGCAATGAAGTTTCCATCGGTCGCGGTGGCAGTGGCGATTTGGCTCGGTGCGAGCGGCGCCGCGTTTGCCTGCCAGGGCGCGACCATCCTGTTCCAGGACAGTTTCGAGCGCCTCCAGCCCACCTGGGGCCAGCCGAGCGACGCGTTCCGAGTCGTCGACGGACAACTCGAGATCACCCCGGAGGCGGATTCCTACTTCTGGGTCGCGAACTCGGCGAACCTCTACGACGACCTCGACATGTGCGTCACCATGACCACGGCGGTCTCCGGCGACCCGGTCGAGGCCAAGGCGGGGCTGATCTTCTGGTATGGCGACGTCAACAACTTCTACGTGTTCGAGCTCGCCCCGAACGGCATGGCCTCGGTCTGGCGGCGCCAGCGCGGCAAGTGGCTCGAGCAGGTGAGCTGGCGCGAGGCGGAGGGCGCCAACAAGGGCGACGGCGCGATCAACGAGCTGCGCGTCACCACCGTCGGCAACAGCGCGACCTTCTACGTCAACGGCAAGCCGTTCGAAGAGCTCGAGGGCTCGGCCCCGGAGAACGGCCAGCAGATCGGCCTGTTTGCCGCTTCGCCGCCCCTCAGCGCGGCGCGCTTCGCCTTCGACAACCTCAAGGTCACCAAGCCTTGAGCGCCGCCGCGGTTCGCTCCATAGTCGGCGCTGGGCGATAACGGACGCGAGGCTCGAGAATGCGCCTGACCGGATGTTGGCTGGCCGTGGCCCTGGCGATCGTCCCGGCTGCATCGGCGCTCGCCTGCGGCGGCGGCCAGGTGCTCTACGAGGATACCTTCGACACGCTCGACCAGACCTGGGGCGCCGCCGACGATTCGTTCTTCCTCGACAGCAGCCGGCTGACCATCATGCCCGGCTACGACCAGTACTATTCCGCGCTCAATACCATGGGCACCTACCTCGACGCCGACATCTGCGTCGAGATCGGCACGATCAAGGCCGACAGCGCCGGCAACAGCTTCGCCGGGCCGATCTTCTGGGCGATCGACTACGACAACTACTATTACATCATGATCACCGCCGAGCAGTCGATCGGCGTGTTCCGCCGCCAGCGCGGGCGGGTGCTGCCGCAGCTGCGCTGGACGCGGGTCGAGAGCCTCAAGCCGGGCAACGGCGTGGTCAACGAGATCCGGGTGGTCACCACCGGCAACCTCGCCTCGATCTACATCAACGGCGAGTTCTATGCGTCGATGAAGGGCCAGCCGCCGGCCGACGGCCAGCAGATCGGGATTCGCGCCACCTCGCCGCGGAACGAGCGCGCGGTGTGGACCTTCGACAACCTCAAGGTCACCGAGCCGGAAACCCCGGCGACGCAGTAGGAACCGGTCGCGGGCGCCGCGGAACGGCGGTCCGCGCCCGGCCTTGCCGTGCGGGCCTACTGGAAGTCGGCCATGTTGTCCGGGGTGACGAGGGCCGCGCCGGAGTCGATCAGCGAGGAGACCTCTTCGCCGCGGATCGCCTTGACCAGCGCGTCGACGCCGAGCTCGGCCATCTTGGACGGGAACTGCGCCACGGTGGCGTCCTCGATGCCGGCCTCCAGCGCCTCGGCCTCGCCGCAGCAGAAGTCGAAGCCGACGAGGACGATGGCGTCGCCGGCGATCCCGGCGTTCTTGATCGCCTGCGCGGCACCGGCCGCGGGCGGGCCGCAGGCGGCGTAGATCGCCTTGAGGTCCGGATGCTTGGTGAGGAGGTCCTCCGCGGCGCTGATGCCGAGCTCCTCGGTGCAGTTGGTGGGCAGGCGGCCGACGATGTCGACCTTCACCCCGCCGAGGCCCTCGAGCATGCCGTTGACCCGGTCGTCGAGCGAGGGCACGCCGGGGACGCCTTCGAGGATGCCGAGCGTGTCACCGTCCTTGAGCAGCGTCGCAAGGTGCTCGCCGGCGATCTTGCCCGCGGCGTAGTTGTCGGTGGTGGCGAGCGCGGTGCGGCCGTCCCAGTCGGGGATGTTGTTGTCCATGAGGACGACCTTGACCCCGTTGGCGATGGCGGCGTCGAGGGCCGTCGCCACGGTGGGGTCGACCGGGGTGAGGGCGATGCCCTGCACGCCCTGGGCGGTCATCGATTCGATGAGCGCGATCTGGCCCTCGATGTCGGTCGCAGCACTGCCCTGGCCGTAGATGATCTCGACACCCGGATGGGCCTCGGCATAGGCCTTGGCGGCGTTCTCCATGGTGGCGAAGAACGGCACAGGGAACTTGGTGATGAATCCGATCTTGACCTCGTGGTCGCTGGCGAGTGCGGGGCCGGCGACGATCATCGCGAGGCCGATCCCGGCGAACAGCTTCTTCAGGTGCATGCCTTCCTCCCGTTCTGGATCGCCCCGGTCACGGGGGTCGATCCCGTTCCGCCGCGTCTCTCGCGCGGCAAGCCCGCTAACCCGCTGCGCCGACGATCATGGCCACCAGCTCCTGCTGGTTTTCCTTGTTGGGCCTGAGCTCGCCCACCTTTCGTCCCTGCCGGAGCACCACGGCGCGGTCGGCGAGCTCCACCACATGCTCCATGTTGTGGGTGATCAGGATCACCGCGTTGCCCTCCGCCCGGAGCTGGACGATGAGGTCGAGGACCTTTCGTGATTCCCGCACGCCGAGCGCCGCGGTCGGCTCGTCGAGGATGACGACCTTCCGCGCGAAGACGGTGGCGCGGGCGACCGCGATCGCCTGCCGCTGGCCGCCGGACATCAGCGCCACCGGCGCGTCGAATTTCGGCAGCCGCACCTTCAGCCGCTCGATCACCGCCGCCGCCTCGCGGTCCATCTGGCGGGCGTTGAGGAAGCGGAAGCCGCGGGGGAGCCAGCGCGGCGACGCCAGCTCGCGGCCGCAGTAGAAGTTCTGCGCCGGGGTCAGGTTGTCGAACAGCGCGAGGTCCTGGTAGACGGTCTCGATGCCGGCCTGCCGTGCGGCCGCCGGCGAATGCAGCGAGGCGCTCTCGCCATCGAGCAGGATCTCGCCCTCGTCGAGCGCATGGACGCCGCTGATGCACTTGACCAGCGTCGACTTGCCAGCGCCGTTGTCGCCGAGCAGCGCCAGCACCTCGCCGCGATAGGCGTCGAAGCTGACGTTCCGGAGCGCCTGGACCGCGCCGAAGCGCTTCTGCGCCTGGCGGACGGTGAGCACGGGCGAGGCGGCGACGGCGCTCATTGCGACTTCGCCTGAAGGTTCCGGGCGCGGCCCTCGAGATAGTTGCGGAGCACGTCGGCCTCGACCGCGACGACGATGACGACGCCGATCGCGATCATCTGGAAGAAGACGCTGACGTTGAGGAGGTTGAGGGCGTTGCGGATCACGCCGATCATCACCGCCCCGATCAGGGCATGCCCGACATGGCCGCGCCCGCCGAGGAAGCTCGCTCCGCCGATGATCACCGCGGCGATGGTGTCGAGCTCGAGGAGGTTGCCGTAGAGCGGCGAGGCGGCCTGGGTCCGTCCGGCGAGGACGATCGCCCCGATCCCCACGCAGAGGCCGGAGATGATGTAGGTCGAGATGATGACGCCGCGGACCGGGATGCCCATCTCGCGCGCCGCCTGCGGGGCGGCGCCGACCGCGTAGATCCAGCGGCCCCAGACCATGCGCTTGGCCATCAGCGCCACGAGGCCGGCGACGGCAAGGACGACGAAGAATGAGTTGGGGATGCCGAAGCTCGCGCCGCTGCCGATCCAGCCGATCGCATCGGGCATGCCACGCATCGTGGTGTGGCCGATCGACAGCTCGAGCGCGAGACCGCGGGCGATGCTGAGCGTGGCGAGGGTGATGATGAAGGGGTGGGGCAGGCGGCCGAAGACGTAGACGCTGCCGTTGATCGCGCCGACGGCGACGGCCGTGGCGAGCATCGCCAGCATGACCAGGGCGGCGGAGTCCACCTGCCGGTAGACCAGGCCGCCGATGACCGTGGCGAGCGCCAGGCTCGAGCCGACCGAGAGGTCGATGCCGCGGCCGAGGATGACGATCTGCTGGCCGACCGCGACGATCGCGATCACCGCGGTCTGGGCGATGACGTTGCCGATGTTGATCGGGCTGACGAAGGCCGGCGTGGTCAGCCCGATCGCCGCAACCAGGACGACGAGGATGAGGAGCGGACCGAAGCCGAGAAGGCGGAGGCCAAGAGCGATGGCCGCAGAGCCGCTCGGCGGGCTTTCGCGCTCGCGGGTCTCCTGCCCACGCGACTCGGTTGCCGCTTCGACCACGTTTCCTCCCCAGGTTACGTTTCGTCCCTTATGGACAAAAATCCAATTGAGGGGCGTTAATCAAATTGTTTTTTACGCAGAAAGTGCCCAATAGGAACACGCGCAGCGCGGGGGAGGGACAGCCGAGACATGAAGACCGACGTGGTGTTCAAGCGCACCTTCAACGGCCTCATGGACCTGATCCTCGGGCTCGATGCGGGGGCGAGCCTGCCCTCGGAGACCGCGTTGAGCACCCGTCTCGGGGTCAGCCGGACGACGGTCCGGAAGGTCATCGCGGTGCTCGCGGAGCGCGGCGTCGTGCTGGGGAGCGGTCGGCATCGCGTGGTGGGATCGACGGCCGGCCTCGATTTCCGCTATCCCGAGACCGAGACGGTGGCGATGTCCGAGCAGGTCGAGCGGCGCTTCATGGAGTGGATGCTGCGTGACGATGCCCGTCCCGGTACCACGATCAACGAGCTCGAGCTGGCGCGCCAGTTCGGCGTCGCCACCACCGGCATCCGCGAGTTCCTCAACCGCTTCCAGCGCTTCGGGCTGATCGACAAGCGCCCCAATGCCGGCTGGGTGTTCAAGGGCTTCACCCCCACCTTCTCGCTCGAGCTGTTCGAGATCCGCGAGATGTTCGAGCTGCGCTCGGCCCGGGCCTTCGCCGCGCTGCCGGAAGGCGCGCCGCCGTGGCAGCAGCTTGCCGCGATCCGGGCCGAGCACGCCGAGCTCCTCGAGGACGTCGCGTGGCGCTACCACGACTTCTCCGACCTCGACAGCCGCTTCCACCGGCTCGTCAACGCGGCCATGCCCAACCGCTTCATCGACGGCTTCTACGACCTGATCACGCTGATCTTCCACTACCACTATCAGTGGAACAAGCGCGACGAGCGGCAGCGGAACGAGGTCGCGATCCGCGAGCACCTTGCCTATATCGACGCCCTCTTCAGCCGGGATGGCGAGGCGGTCGAGGACGCCTGCAGGCGGCATCTCGCCTCGGCCCGCGAGACGCTGCTCCGCTCCACCGCCCGGAGCTGAGGAGTCCGCCCGCGCCGCGGCCTCAAAGCCGCCGGATCGCGGCGCGCCGGCCGAGGGCGACGACCACGCCGACCGCGACGGCGAAGGCGACCGTGGCGGCATCGATCCGCTCGCCGAGGAGCGGCATCGCGATCAGGAAGGTGACGAAGGGCTGGAGCAGCTGGAGCTGGCCGATGCGGGCGACGCCGCCCATGGCGAGCGCCGCGTTCCAGATCGCATAGGCGACGAACTGGCTGATCACGCCGCCATAGGCGATGCCGAGCCAGGCCGCCGCCGGGGCCGCGCCGGCATCGGCCGGCCACAGGGCCACGGTCGCGGGAAGCGTCACCGGCAGGCTGAACACCACCGCCCAGGAGATCACCTGCCAGCCCGGGATCACCCGCGACAGCATTGCGGCGAGTGCATAGCCGCAGCCGCAGACGAGAACGCCTGCGACGAGGAGGATGTCGCCGACCGCGAGCCCGAGGTCGTCCTCGCGGAGCGCGAAGGCGGCGACCAGGCCGGCTCCGACGAGGGTGATCAGCCAGAAGGCGAGGGACGGGCGCTCGCCGGCGAAGAGCACGGCGCCGATGGTGGTGGCGATCGGCAGGAGCGCGAGGATGATGCTGCCGTGCGAGGCGGGAACCGTGACCGTTGCCACCGACAGGGCGGCCGGGAAGCCGATCACCAGGCATGCGGCAATGGCGGCGATACGCCCGGCATGGGCGGTCGGGAACGGCATCCGGCCGAGGACGACGATGGCGAGGCCGACCAGCCCCGCGACCAGCCCGCGGCCGGCGGTCACGAAAAAGGGATCGAGCGACAGCACCGCGATCCGGGTCGCCGGCAGCGAGCCGCCGAACAGGACGACGGCAACCAGGCCGAGGATGAGGCCGAGGGAATCGCGCGAGCGGACCATGCCCGGTGCCCTCTAGCGCGGGCCGCGGCGGAATGCATCAGCCGCAATTCCGCCGCTGGAATGTCCCAGCACGAGTTCCTAGGATCAGGTCATGACACTCTGGGTCTGCATCAGTGACATCGCCACCAGCGGCGCCGACGCCATCGGCCACGCCGCCGACTGGTTCGTCGGGCTCCTCGTCGGGATGGACGCCGAGACGCGACGCCAGGTCGCCTTCTCGATGGCCCTGATCGCGCTCTCGGCCAAGATGGCCAAGGCCGACGGCGTGGTCACCGCCGACGAGGTCGCCGCGTTCCGCCGCATGTTCGCGGTGCCGGCATCGGAGGAGAAGAACGTCCGGCGGATCTTCGACCTCGCCAAGCGCGACGTCGCCGGCTACGAATCCTACGCGCGCCAGGTCGCCGCCTTCTATGCCGACGATCCGCACGGCCGGGAGGACGTGCTCGATGGCCTCTTCGCCATCGCCAAGGCCGACGGCGCCGTGCACGAGCGCGAGATGGCCTATCTCGCCGATGTCGCCGCGATCTTCGGCATCGAGGAGCGCTGCTTCGAGCGGATCGTCGCCCGTCACGTCGTGCCGGAGGAGGGCGATCCCTATGCGATCCTCGGCATCGGCCGCGAGCAGCCGATCGCCGAGATCCGGGCGCGCTACCGGGCGCTTGCCGCCGAGAACCACCCCGACCGGATGATCGGCCGCGGGCTGCCGCCGCAGGCGGCGGCGATCGCCCATGAGCGTATGGCGGCGATCAACCTCGCCTGGCAGCGCATCCAGATCGAGCGGCGCTGACCTCAGCCGATGAAGTGCGACAGGGCGTAGCCAGTGAGGAAGCCGAGCGCGGTGACCACCCCGGCGAGGTCGCGCGCCTCGGCGAAGATCTGCGGGATCATCCCGTCGACGATCGAGACGAGGAACGCCCCGCCGGCGAACGCCTGCAGGAAGGCGCGGCCGCGCGGGTCGACATCGCCGAGGAGCATGTAGCCGGCGAGCGCGGCGAGCCCGGTGACCACCGTGACCAGCGCCCAGACCCCAAGCACGTAGCGCTCGCTGCGGCCGATGGTGCGCATGCGGGTCGAGGAGGCGAGGCTCTCGGGGACGCTGGCGAGGAACACCGCGGCCACCGCCGAAAGCCCGACGCCTTCGCCGGTATAGAAGCTGACGCCGATGATCAGCGCCTTGGGGATGCCGTCGAGCACGGTGCCGAGCGCCACCATGCTGGCCGAGTCGCGGGCGCCGATCTGGTTGACGGCCGACAGCCGCCGATGGCCGGCGCCGCGCCGGTCGAGCCAGCCGAGGCCGGCGGCGAACAGCACCGCGCCGAAGAGGAAGCCGAGCGCCGCCGGCCAGAAGCCGGCGCGGGCGAAGGCCTCGTCGAACAGCTCGAACGCGGCCACCGACAGGAGGATGCCGCAGGCGAAGGCCATGGCGATGCCGATCGCCCGGTGCGAGGGACGGGCAATCCAGGCGATCAGCGCCCCGATCATCCCGGCGCCGCCGGCAATCAGCCCCCAGCCGAGCGCCATCAGCGCCATGAGTCGCCCCGTTCCCCGTGGTGTCCCCGGCCGCGTTCGGCTATTCCCGCCGAATCGGAGCCTCGCGCATGATGATCGAACAGGACCCTTCGCCGAACCACAATGATCGCGATCCGGCCAAGCCGGTCGACGTCCTCCTTCTCCACTACACCGGCATGCTCTCCGGCGAGGGCGCGGTGCGCTGGCTGTGCAATCCGGCGTCGCAGGTGTCGAGCCATTACGTCGTCCATGAGGACGGCCGGGTGGTGCAGCTCGTCGAGGAGGCGCGGCGCGCCTGGCACGCCGGGCGCGGCTCATGGTTCGAGGAGACCGACCTCAATACCCGCTCGGTCGGCATCGAGATCGTCAATCCCGGCCACAATTTCGGCTACCGGCCGTTTCCGGACGTGCAGATCGCGGCCGTGATCGCCCTGTCGCGCGCCATCCTCGGCCGCCACCCGATCCCGCCCGAGCGCGTGCTCGCCCATTCCGACATCGCGCCGCTCCGCAAGGAGGATCCGGGCGAGCTGTTTCCCTGGGACGTGCTCCACGCGGCAGGGATCGGCCAC
>JAEVZM010000370.1 GCA_023392225.1 Pseudomonadota bacterium | reverse complement strand
CTATGTTTCAAAGGCGTTACAGAAGGTGATTTTGCAGGCCCCCCGCCGATGGGTAGTCTTCGATTCCAGAAGGGCGTCGGGGCAGTTGTTTCGGTCCGGTTGCGTATCGCGGAAGTCCAGGGTGTAGCGGACCTTCGCAGTTGCCGGAAGCGTACACCGCGATCGCCGTCGTCGGGCCGCGCAAGCGGCGGGGTGTGAAGACCAGGGGCGAGTGCCGAATGCGGACACGGCGTAACGGGGCACAGACGACGATCGCCAATCGCGTGGCGTTGTCTGGTGTTGGTGTCCACAGCGGACATGCGGCGTCGGTAACGCTGCACCCGGCCGAGGCCGACAGCGGCATCTACTTCTACCGCACCAATCTCGACGACGGGCGGGACCGCGAGATCCCCGCCGACTATCGCCACGTCAGCGCCACCGACCTCTGCACCACGATCGGCGTCTCCGGCGCGTCCGTCGCCACCATCGAGCACCTGATGGCGACGCTCCGCGGCATGGAGATCGACAACTGCATGATCGAGGTCGACGGCCCGGAAGTCCCGGTGATGGACGGTTCGGCCGAGGCCTTCATCGATGCGATTGACCAGGTCGGCATCGAGGTCCAGTCCAAGGCCCGCCGCTACATCAAGATCCTGCAGCCGGTCCGCGTCGAGCTCGGCACCAGCTACGCCGAGTTCACCCCCTACGAGGGCCGCCGGCTCGAGGTCGAGATCGACTTCGCCAATCCCCTCGTCGGCCGCCAGCGCTACGCTGCTGACATGACCGCCGACCGCTTCCGCAAGGACATCGGCCGCGCTCGCACCTTCGGCTTCTATTCGGACGTGAAGAATCTCTGGGCCCGCGGCTTCGCGCTCGGCGCCGAGCTCGACAACGCCATCGTCATCGGCGAGGACCGGGTGATGAACCCCGAGGGCCTTCGCTATGTGGATGAGTTCGTGCGCCACAAGGCGCTCGACGCGGTCGGCGACCTCGCGCTCGCCGGTGCGCCGATCCTCGGCTGCTACCGCTCCTATCGCGGCGGTCACCGCCTCAATCACATGGCGGTTGAGGCCCTGCTTGCGGACCGCGACGCCTGGAGCCTGGTCGAGATGCCGGTCCGCCGCGAGGGTGGCCATGCGGAGCTGCCGGCCGGTGTCGCCGCGCCGGCCTTCGCGCCTGAGGTTTCGTAGCCTCCTGCCATCCTCTTTCCCCCGTTTTGCCATAAACCTGAGCCACATAGTTCAAGCCTGCTGTTGGCGTGGACGCTTGATTTGCGCTAGACAGGCACGGCACGAAGTGTCGTCTGTGCAATGGATTGCCGGGTTTCCGCCGGCGCCTGCGGGGGATCGATGAGGACCGTCGGGTCGGGGCCGAGAATCATGAGAAAAAGGCTTGCCACCGTCGCCGCGCTGGTCGCGATCGTCGGCGGGTCGGGTTTTCTCGCCGCGTGCCAGAAGAACATCGAGGGCACGATGGCCGCCTATGCCGACGACGAGCCGGCGGGCGTGCTCTACAATCGCGGCCTCGGCTACATGAATGCCGGCAAGTTCAACGACGCCATCGACGAGTTCAACGAGGTCGACCGCCAGCATCCCTATTCGGAGGAGGCGCGGAAGGCGCTCGTCATGTCGGCCTTCGCCAGCTACCGGCGCGGCGACTACGACAACGTCATCTCCACCTGCCGGCGCTACCTGACGCTCTATCCGGGCAGCGACGACGCGGCCTATGCCCAGTACATCCTGGGCCAGTCCTACTTCGCCCAGATCAAGGACGTCACCCGCGACCAGGAGATGACGCAGAAGGCGCTCAACGCGATGCAGACCATCGTCGAGCGCTACCCCGATTCGGAGTACGCCGCCGACGCCAGCAAGAAGGTGATCATGACCCGCGACCAGCTCGCGGGGAAGGAGATGCAGGTCGGCCGCTATTATCTCGAGCAGCGCCAGTACATCGCCGCGATCAACCGCTTCGACGTCGTCGTCACCCAGTACCAGGACACGCGCCACGTCGAGGAGGCGCTGGAGCGCCTGGTCGAGGCGAACCTCGCCATGGGCCTGGTCCGCGAGGCGCAGACCGCCGCCGCGGTGCTCGGCCACAACTTCCCGAACAGCCGCTGGTACAAGGACGCCTACAGCCTTCTTCAGAAGAAGGGCGTCCAGCCGGAGAATTTCGGCGGCAAGGTCGGCGACGCGTTCGACGGCAAGCAGGCCACCTGACGGGCGGCCCGGTGTCGCTGCGATGCTCGTTGCGCTTGCGATCCGCGACATCGTCCTGATCGATCGCCTCAATCTCGATTTCGAGCGCGGCATGACCGTGCTCACCGGCGAGACCGGTGCCGGCAAGTCGATCCTGCTCGACGCGCTGGCGCTCGCCCTCGGCGGCCGCGGCGACAGCGCCCTGGTCCGCTACGGGGCCGAGCAGGGCGACGTCACCGCCATGTTCGACGTCGGCCCCGATCATCCCGCCCGCGGCCTCCTCGCCGACAGCGGCATCGATGCCGAGGGTGACCTCATCCTCCGCCGCGTGCAGAGCGGCGACGGGCGGAGCCGCGCCTTCGTCAACGACCAGCCGGTATCGATCGCGATGCTGCGCCAGCTCGGCGCGACGCTGGTCGAGATCCACGGCCAGCACGACGACCGCGCCATGGTCGACGGCGAGGTTCACCGGGCCCTCCTCGACGCCTTCGGCGGGCTCGACGGCGATGTCGCGCGGGTCGCCGAGGCGCATGGTGCCCGGCGCGCCGCCGAGCGCGCCGCGGTCGAGCTTCGCAACCGGAGCGAGGCCGCCCGGGCCGAGGCCGACTATCTCCGTGCCGCCGTCGACGAGC
>JAEVZM010000319.1 GCA_023392225.1 Pseudomonadota bacterium | reverse complement strand
TTGCCCTTGCAGACGTCGCAGGTGACGTAGACGTCGGGCAGGAAGTGCATCTCGATCTTGATGACGCCGTCGCCCTGGCAGGCCTCGCAGCGGCCGCCCTTGACGTTGAAGGAGAAGCGGCCGGGCTGGTAGCCGCGGGCCTTGGCCTCGGGGAGCCCCGCGAACCACTCGCGGATCGGGGTGAAGGCGCCGGTATAGGTGGCAGGGTTCGAGCGCGGCGTGCGGCCGATCGGCGACTGGTCGATGTCGATGACCTTGTCGAGATGCTCGAGCCCCTCGAGCCGCTCGTGCGGGGCCGGGTGCTCGCGCGCGCCGTTGAGGCGGCGGGCGACGGCGGCATAGAGCGTGTCGATGAGGAGGGTCGACTTGCCGCCGCCGGAGACGCCGGTGACCGCGGTGAAGAGGCCGAGCGGAATCTCGGCGGTGACCCCCTTCAAGTTGTTGCCGGTGGCGCCGACGACGCGGAGCGCCTTGCCCTTCTGCGGCTGGCGGCGGAAGAGCGGCAGCGGGATCTCGCGGGCGCCGGAGAGGTATTGGCCGGTGAGCGAAGCGGGGTTCGCCATCACCTCCTCGGGCGTGCCCTCGGCGATCACCTTGCCGCCATGGACGCCGGCGGCGGGGCCGATGTCGACGACGTAGTCGGCCTGGCGGACGGCATCCTCGTCATGCTCGACGACGATGACGGTGTTGCCGAGGTCGCGGAGGTGGCGGAGCGTGTCGAGGAGGCGGGCATTGTCGCGCTGGTGGAGGCCGATCGAGGGCTCGTCGAGCACGTAGAGGACGCCGGTCAGCCCCGAGCCGATCTGCGAGGCGAGGCGGATGCGCTGGCTCTCGCCGCCCGAGAGCGTGCCGGAGGCGCGGGCGAGGGTGAGGTAGTCGAGCCCGACATCGACCAGGAAGCGGAGCCGCTCGCGGATCTCCTTGAGGATCTTCTCGGCGATCTGGTTCTGCTTCGGGGTGAGGGTGGCGGCAAGGTCGCCGAACCAGGTGTCGGCCTTCCGGATCGAGTAGTCGCTGACCTCGCTGATGTCGCGGGCGTCGAGCTTGACCGCCAGCGCCTCGGGCTTGAGCCGCTTGCCGTGGCAGGCCGGGCAGGGGACGGCGGACTGGTAGCGCTCGATCTCCTCGCGCATCCAGGCGGAGTCGGTCTCTTTCCAGCGCCGCTCGAGATTGGGGATCACGCCCTCGAAGGTCTTGGTCGTCTTGTAGGCGCGGAGGCCGTCATTGTAGGTGAAGGTCACCTCCTCGTCGCCGGTGCCGTAGAGGATCACCTGGCGGACGGCCTCGGGCAGCTTCTTCCACGCCGCGTCGGTCGAGAAGCCGTAGTGGGCGGCGAGGGCGTCGAGGGTCTGGAGGTAGTAGGGCGAGGATGACTTGCCCCACGGCGCGATGGCGTTGTTGCGGAGCGAGACGGTATCGTCCGGCACCACCAGCGCCGGGTCGACGGTCGCCTGCGAGCCGAGGCCGTCGCAGACCGGGCAGGCGCCGTAGGGGTTGTTGAACGAAAAGAGCCGCGGCTCGATCTCGGGGATGGTGAAGCCCGAGACGGGGCAGGCGAACTTCTCCGAGAAGACGATGCGGTTGTCGGCGTCGATGTCGCCGCGCTTCATGCCGCCGGCGGCGGGGGCGTCCTCGCCGGCCTTCTTGCGGCCCCGCTTCGCGGGTGCCGGCTCGGCGGTGGCGGCGGGCGGGGCGTCGGCGAACTCGGCGATGGCGAGGCCCTCGGCGAGCTCGAGCGCGGTCTGGAAAGAATCGGCGAGGCGGGTGGCGATATCACCGCGCACGACGATGCGGTCGACCACCACCTCGATGTCGTGCTTGAGCTTCTTGTCGAGGGCAGGCGCCTCGGCGATCTCGTGGAAGGTGCCGTCGATCTTGACCCGCTGGAAGCCGCGCTTCTGGAGCTCGGCCAGCTCCTTCCGGTACTCGCCCTTCCGGCCGCGGACGATCGGGGCGAGGAGGTAGAGGCGCGTCCCCTCGGGGAGGGCCAGCACGCGGTCGACCATCTGGCTGACCGTCTGGCTCTCGATGGGCAGGCCCGTCGCCGGCGAATAGGGCACGCCGACCCGCGCCCAGAGGAGGCGCATGTAGTCGTAGATCTCGGTGACGGTGCCGACGGTCGAGCGCGGGTTGCGGCTCGTCGTCTTCTGCTCGATCGAGATGGCAGGCGACAGGCCGTCGATCTGGTCGACGTCCGGCTTCTGCATCATCTCGAGGAACTGGCGGGCATAGGCCGAGAGCGACTCGACGTAGCGGCGCTGGCCCTCGGCGTAGATCGTGTCGAAGGCGAGCGAGGACTTGCCCGAGCCGGAGAGGCCCGTCAGCACGACGAGGCTGTCGCGCGGCAGGTCGAGGTCGATGTTCTTGAGATTGTGCTCGCGGGCGCCGCGGATCGAGAGGAACTTGCCGGTCATGCAGCACCGTTTCGATCGCGGGACCCCAGCCAGCGCTTGAGAGATGCTTCGCTCTCCATCGAGCCGCGCCCGGCAAGCAGAGACTGCACGGATATATCCTCATCAAGGTCGGGCCAGTGAATGCCGACGCCATCGGCAATCAGTCGCCAGTTTGATCGCTCGGCCTGGGTTGCGTGGACGAGCCGCGGGAACCAGCCGGTCGGTACCGACAGGGTGCGCCCGTCGGACAGCTCGAGGCTGAGCGATACACGGTCGACGGTGACCGAGAGCGCGCTCGGGCTCCTGACGTCAGCTACCGAAGAAGTCACGCCAAGCCTCCAGAAGTTGCGTGCGGTGCATTGTAACCAGCCTTTCGATCTCGTTCAGCTCGGACCGCGTGAAACCCCGGCTATTGGCCAAACGAACCGGGTCGATCCAGAACTTCGCGATATCGCTGTCTCGCTCGACATGGACGTGGGCCGGTTCAATCCCGTCGGACGAATAGAAATACAGCCTGTAAGGCCCCAACCTCAGGATCGTCGGCATGACGTCTCGCCGAAACCGGGTGCCGTGAAGAAGACGAGGCGGGCACGGGAAGGCGTCTTGTCGGCCATGGCACGCTTGTTCGGTGAGGAGGGGCGGCACCGGCCGCACCGCAAATGTAGGCTTTCATTGCCGCGGAGCAAGGCGCGCCAACGGCAATCCAACGCTGTTTCGCGACGAATCCTGTCAGGAAGCGACAGTAGCGGGTGGGAGAGGCGCGCGAAAGAACAAATCATGAATAAGGCGGTCGTGAAACTCCGTAGAAATTTCAGCACCGACATTGCCGGGCGGCCCGCGCGAGACTAGGCTCGCCATCGGGCTGAGGTGCCCGGGACGGACGCCGCGACTGGGGCAGGGCTCTCCTGCAGTCATTTCCTGCGAGACGCGGTTCCGGGTGACACGCCGGCGCCGGAGTTTCTGTGTGTTCCTGCCCGGTGTCGCGGGCGACGCTCAGGGAGGCCGGCCGGCGCGCCGGCGATGGCACCATGGCAATCTTCAACCCCCAGCCCGACGTGACGGGCCCGGTCGACACGCGCTATCTCGTGGCGTGGCAGGAAGGCTTCGCGATCGGGACCGTGTTCACCGGCGATGGCACGATCGCAGTGCTGACGGCCAGCGGGACAGGTCTTCAACTCACCTATCTCGGCCAGTCGATGACCCAGAATGGCACCGTGCCGATCGGCGGCACGTTCGACACGATGAGCTATGAGATCGACACGGGGTCCGGCCCGGAGACCCAGGGAATTCTCTCTGGCATCTCGCCCGCCGCCAGCTTCGCCGACATCATCACCCTCAACGCCTATCGCATCTTCGACGGCAGCGACACCATCAACGGCACCACCTTCGGCGGGGACTTCCTGTTCGCCGGCTACGGCGGCAACGACATACTCGACGGCAAGGGCGGTGGCGATCAGTTCGAGGTCCCGGTGCGCGCCGGGATACCGACTCTGACGATCAAGGGCGCTGCCGCCATCGCCGATACCCTGTTCGTAGTCAAAAACACCTACGACACCAGCGCGACCGCTCTCGACCTGCGGTCTTCGGCGCTCACCAGCATCGACGCGATCACGCTCGATCCCGGGGCCGTGGTGACCATCAACTCGGGGCAGCTCGGGGCGGGCATCTCGGGCGGGGCGGTGATCGGCGCAACATCCGGTACCGCGACATTCGACGTCGTGAAGAGCTTCGACGGCGGGACGCTCGACCTGCAGGGGAAGCTCGACGTCAATCCCAACACGATGCTGCGGATCTTCGGCACGCCGACCGCGGAGACCATCCTCGGCACGGACCGCGCGGACACCTTCTTCGGGAAGGAAGGCGCAGATACCCTCAACGGCCGCGGCGGCAACGACACGTTCTGGATCGACGGCGTCAAGGACGAGTTCGACACGATCAACGGCGGGTCTGGCATCGACACGCTGCGGGCTTTGGAAGGTATCCCGGTGCTCAACGGCTTCAATGCGAAGGCGTCTTCGATCGAAGTCCTGGCAGGCTACTTCTCTGGCAACGCCGGAGCCAACACGTTCGACCTCCGCGGCCTGTCGGAGCCATCGGGGGAGTCCCTCGTGTTCGGTGCCGACGGCGACGACACCCTGATGGCCCCCGACTTTTTCGTCGGCTTGTTCGGCGGGAACGGCAAAGACACCCTCGTTGGCGGCAAGGGAGGCGACTTCCTTGCGGGGCAACTGGGAGCCGACACCCTCACCGGCGGCGGCGATGCCGACGCGTTCCTCTATTACGAACTCGCAGAGAGCGGGCCGAAGAAGTCGCTCCGCGACACGATCACGGACTTCGATGCCAAGAAGGACGTCATCGGCATATTGGCCGGCGCCAATGACCGCCTCGATGACGTTCAGCGCTTCAAGTTCGTGAAGAAGGAAGGCGCCGGGTTCAAGAAGAAGCCCGGAAGCATCGTCTGGGAGCAGATCGACAAGAAGGGCACCGCAAAGGACATGACGATCGTCTACGCCGACACCAACGGCGACAAGAAGGCCGACTTCGCGCTCCAGCTGAAGGGGCTGGTCGAGCTGAGCAAGGGCGACTTCCTGCTGTAGTTGATTGACGGGACCGACCCGGTCCGGCGGTGCCGGAACCGGCTGACTTCATTTCTGCAAGGTGTGCCGAACATCAATCAGGGAGCCGGTCCGCGGGACCGGGGAAGGACGTCATGGCCGTCTTCACCGCCGCGAATGCCAATGTCGCCGTCAACATGTTCGATTTGTTCGCCTTCGAGACGACCTTCGGCACCAATACGATAGACGACATCCAGGTGGCACCCGGCATCGCCCTCGTCTCTGATTTTCCCCCGAGCACCGCTGTCCCCTTCGCTCTTGTCTTCTCAAACAACAACGACACGGAAGTGTTCGGCAAAAGCGGGCTGACACCCGTCAGCGGGTCGTTCGACAAGATAGAGATTCTCATCGACGGCGAATTGCGGGGGACGCTGTCCGACATCACGCCCGGCCTCGGCAATTTCGGCGAGATCGAACTGGTCCAGGCGTACAATGTGCTTCTCGGGGACGACTCCATCACCGGCAGCGACCAGTCCGACGTCTTGTACATGGGCCCCGGCGGAACCGACACGGTCGATGCAAAGGGCGGTGGCGACTTCATCGAGATGGTGGCCACGGCCTTTGCGCCGTTCCATTCGATCGATGGTGGCGCCGGGATCGACTGGATCGACGCTGGCCCCAACATCTTGACCGGTGACACGGTGCTCGACCTCCGCAACGCCACGCTCCAGAGCATCGAGGGATTCGGCATCTACGATGGGGCGACCGTACGTCTCCTCGGCAGCCAGATCGGCGCCGGCGTGTCGTCGTCGGCCCATGTCTCCGACCTGGGCAGCGGTAATGGCAGCCTCGAGGTCGTGCTGAACGCGGCCGGCGCGGCCAACCTGTCGGGCCTCGATGTCGAAGCCAACTTGTCGGTCAGGATCTTCGGCAGCACTGGTGCCGACACCATCACGGGTTCAATCGTCGCCGACGCGATCCGCGGCGAGGGCGGCAAGGACGTCCTCGCGGGCGGGGCGGGCGGAGACACGTTCGAGTATCTCGCCGTCGCCGACAGCACGAAGAAGAAGGCGCTCCGCGATACGATCACCGACTTCACGAAGGGAGACCGGATCGATCTGTCGGGCATCGACGCCGTCACCAAGAAAAAGCCGGGCGACCAGGCGTTCAAGTTCAAGAAGAAGGAAGGCGCCGCGCTGAAGAAGGCCGGCGACCTCGTCTACGACCAGATCGACAAGAAGGGCACGGCGCAGGACAAGACGGTGATCTACGCCGACGTCGACGGCGACCACAAGGCCGACATGGCGATCGAGCTGAAGGGCATCGTCGACCTCGGCAAGAGCGACTTCATCCTCTAGCCTCAACGCGCCGCGCGGCTCGTCCTGCACGGCGCCTTCCGATTCTGCCGCCTCAGCGCATCGTCTTCAGCGCCACCGCCCACTTGTGCAGCTCGGTGAGCATCAGCCTGGCGCCCTCGGCCATCGGCTCGTTGGGCACGAACACGCCGTCGTCGTCGATGAAGTTGTTGAAGAACGGGACGGGCACCGACTGCTTGATCGCGTGGACGTTGACGTTGCCGAGGAGCTGGCGAAGCTCCTGGGCCGACCGCAGGCCGCCCGAGATACCGCCATAGCTGACGATGCCGGCCGGCTTGTAGTCCCATTCCAGGAGCACGCACTGGACGGCATTGACGAGGCTCGCCGGTGCGAAGAAGTCGTACTCGGGGGTCACGAAGACGTAGGCGTCCGCACTGGCGACGGAGGCCGCCCAACGCTTGGTCGCCTCGTGCTCGTACTTCTGGAGGCGGGGATGGGCGGATTCGTTGAGGAGCGGCAGATTGAACGCCGCAAGGTCGACAAGCTCGACATCGAACTGGCTGTGCTCCCGGGCGAATCGGTCGACCCACTCGGCGACGGTGGGGCCGACGCGGCCGGGGCGGGTCGAGCCGATGATGACGTTGAGCTTGAGGGCCATGAAGTCTGTATCCTTGAAGCGCGGGTCAAAGGGCAGGAACGATTGCCTGGCGGTATAGTTTCGTTACCTGGGCGCAAAATGGGACTTGGCATGATGACGCAAGAGCCATCGTCGGCGCCTCGGTCGCCGCTCCCGTCGCCATCTGGAAGCTTCGCCGAGCTGTTGCGGGCGCGATCCTGCGCGGCGATCGCGGCGACGCTGTCGCTGATCGGTGACAAGTGGACGGTGATGGTGATCGCCTTCCTGAGCGGCGGCCCGCGACGTTTCAACGAGCTCAAGCGGCTGGTCGACGGCATCAGCCAGCGCAGCCTGACGAGCACGCTGCGCGCGCTCGAGCGGGACGGACTGGTGACGCGGACAGTACACCCGACCGTGCCGCCCAGCGTCGCGTACCGGCTGACACCGCTCGGGCGCTCGCTCGAGGGGCCGATCGATGGCATCGGCCAGTGGGTATTGGCGCACCAGGCGACGCTCGAGGCCGCGCGCCGGGAATTCGACGCCCGGCGGGGGGAGGACTGAACGAGAGCGTTTTCGGAGGAGGGGGGAGGTCGGGACCGACCTGCTCGCCGGACAATGCGTCAGCGGCGCCTATATGGTGATGGCGGCCGCGTATCGCAAGGCGCCGGCGCTGCGGCTTAGGGCTGCGGTGACAGACGCTCCGATCGGGGATAGGCTTATTTCGTTCCCCACCAAAGCGGGCCGATCCGGCCCATTGCCCCCGACGTGCAGGTCTCCGCCGCGATCGTTCGCGCTGCCGGTAACATGGCGACCCTCATCGCGTCCGGGGCTGCATCATGGAGCAGACCATGCGCTACAACCAACTCGGCCGCACCGGCCTCTATGTCTCCGAGCTTTGCCTCGGCACGATGACCTTCGGCGGCGAAGGCAAGGGCCTTTGGGAAGCGATCGGCACGCTGGAGCAGGACAGTCTCGACGCCATCGTGAAGCGGGCGCTCGCGGCGGGCATCAACTTCATCGACACCGCCGACGTCTATTCGTTCGGACACTCGGAGGAGCTGCTCGGCCAGTCGCTCAAGAACCTCGGGGTGAAGCGCTCGGACGTGGTGATCGCCACCAAGTTCAACGGTGCGATGGGCGAGGGGCCCAACGACCGCGGCGCCTCCCGCGGCCACATCATGGACTCGGTCGAGCGCAGTCTCGAGCGGCTCCAGACCGACCACATCGACCTCTACCAGGTCCATGCCTTCGATGAGGCGACGCCGATCGAGGAGACGCTCCGTGCGCTCGACGACCTCGTGAGCCGCGGTCTCGTCCGCTACATCGGCTGCTCCAACTGGCCGGCCTGGCGGATGGCCCAGGCGCTCGGCATCTCCGACAAGCAGGGCTATGTGCGCTACGAGACCAGCCAGTCCTACTACACGATTGCCGGACGCGACCTCGAGCGCGAGGTGGTGCCGCTCCTCAAGGCGGAGGGCGTCGGGCTGATGGTGTGGAGTCCGCTCGCCGGCGGGCTGCTGTCGGGCAAGTTCGGCCCCGGCGCGCCGGAGGCGAAGGACTCCCGCCGGGCCAGCTTCGACTTTCCGCCCGTCGACAAGGACCGGGCATGGAAATGCGTGGCGGCGATGCGCGAGATCGGCGACGCCAAGGGCGTCTCGGTGGCGCGGGTGGCGCTCGCCTGGCTGCTCGCCAAGCCCTACGTGACCAGCGTGATCATCGGTGCCAAGCGGGTCGACCAGCTCGACGACAATATCGCGGCGACGGCGCTGAGCCTTTCGGCCGAGGAGATTGCGAAGCTCGACGAGGTCAGCGCGCTGCCGCCGGAATATCCGGGGTGGATGCTGGCCCGCCAGAACACCGGCCGTCGTCCTGCGGCAGTCGGTCCCGACCGCGACTGAGCGATCGCTACGAACCGGGGCGTTCGCCCCGAAGGGACCGGATCGTCCGGTCCTCGCCTTTCAGGCGGTCGGGTGTGATTCGCCCGGCCGCGGAGATCAACGATCGACGCCGCTCAGGCGGCGTCGATCTGATCTTCGAGCTTGCTCGCCGGACGCAGCGCGGCCACCACCTCGGGGATCGCGACGTTCCGGTACTGCTCGGCCAGATTCTGCTGGCGCTCCAGCTCGGCCTTCGACTGGAAAGGTCGTCGGTCGATCGACTTCTTCTGCGTGTTCATACCCGTAGCCTCGTACACACGTTGCCCGCCCGAGCCCACATTCAGGCCACCCGATCGGGTTGAGCCTCTGTTGGCGGAGTCTGTGGCGGAATGATGAATGCTTAGTCACCGAAGTCAGTGACCGCTGTCACAGGATCGCGAGCGTCGCATCCTTGCCACACTGCCGGCCGCGCGGCTTGCGCTCGGCGCGGCGAGCCTATAGCTGGAACGCCTGACCCCCGTCTTCAGTTCAGCGATGGAGCCCGATGCCTGTCCGACTGCGGGAACGCCGGTCCCGGCTGGCGGTGTGGGCGCAGCGATTCTCGCTGGTCGCCATACCGGTTCTCATCATCGCCGCCGTCGGGCATCGCGCCGGTCTCATGGACGCGACGCCGACCTATGTCTCGATGGCGGTGGGCTTCGGTCTCGCCGCACTCGGCGTCATCGCGGCGATCGCCGCCTTCGAGGGCATCTGGCGGGACGGCCGGAAGGGCATCGGCCCGGCGTTCGGCGGCCTGCTCATCGGCCTCGCCATCCTGGTGGTGCCGGTGGTCGGCGCCTGGAAGCTGATCACCTATCCGCGCCTGACCGACATCTCGACCGACGTCGACGACCCGCCCGACTTCGTGCTGGCCGAGGTCAACCGGCCGGTGGACGCGGCGCCGCTCGATCCGATGGACGAGGACGCAGCGGATCTCCAGCGCGAGGCCTATCCCGACATCGTGCCGCGGCACTATCCGGTGGGCACCGCGCGGGTGTTCGAGGATGCGCTCGCGATCGCCGAGAGCAGTGGCTGGACGATGCTGGGCTCGCAGCGGCCGGAGGAGCCGGAGAACGTCGGCCGGATCGAGGCGGTGGACACCACGCCGCTGTTCGCCTTCCGCCAGGACATCGTCATCCGCATCGTGCCCGACGGCGAGGGGGCGCTGGTCGACATGCGCTCGGCGGCGCGGAACGGCGCCCACGACCTCGGCGCCAATGTCGAGCGCATCCGCCGCTTCTTCGCCGCGCTCGACGCCTCGCTCCAGGGCATCACCGAGTAGGGGCGTAGCGCCCGGCGATGCCCGGCGCCGCTTCGGTCCAGACGAGGCCGCGGGCGACCAGATCCTCGAGATGGGCGAGCACCGACAGGGCCGCGGCGCCAGCGAGTGCCGGGTCTAGCCCGGCATAGAGGGCCGTCACGATCTCGGGGATGGTGCGGTCGCCGGCGGCGAGGCGCTCCAGCACACCGGCCTCGCGCGCGAGCCGATGGCGGCGAAGCTCGGTGATGCGGGCCTGTCCATCCTCGACCGCCGGGCCATGGCCGGGGAGGAGCCGGGACTCCGGCCGGGCGGCGAGCCGGTCGAGCGAGGCCATGTAGTCGCCCATCGCGCCGTCGGGCGGGGCGACGATGCTCGACGACCAGCCCATCACGTGATCGCCTGAGAAGACGACATCGGCGTCCGGCAGGGCGAAGGCGAGGTGGTTGGCCGCGTGCCCCGGGGTGGCCACGACTTCGATCCGCCAGCCCTCGCCGGCGACCGCATCGCCGTCGGCGAGCGCGACGTCCGGGACGTGGGTCTCGTCATTGGCCTCCTCGAGCGGGCTGGTCTCGCCGGGGGCGAGGGGCCGTGCGGGGCGATAGGGGCCGGCGGAGAGGACGCGGGCGCCGGTCGCCGCGGCCAGCGCCGGCAGCGCGCCGGAATGGTCGCGGTGGGTGTGGGTGAGGAGGATGTGGGTGACCTCTTCGCCCGCGGTGGCGGCGAGGAGGGCGGCGACATGGGCGGCGTCGTCCGGCCCGGGATCGATGACCGCCACCCGGCCGCTGCCGACGATGTAGCTGTTGGTGCCCTCGGCGGTGAACGGGCCGGGATTGGGAGCGATGAGGCGGCGCACGCCGGGTGCGACGATGGGAGACGACGGTGACGGCATCGCGCCGGGCGTTCCTCGTGACGGGTGGTGGAGTCCTAGGCCCGGCGCCGCACCGCATCAAGCGGGCCTCGCGCTAGTGGGCCTTTGCGAGCTTCTGCGCGAGATCGCGACCGAGCACGCGATGGAGATCGGCCGCCACCGCCTCATTCGTCTGCGCCAGGACCGCGAGCTTCTTGAGGTCGAAGACGAAGGCATGCGTCGGACGCTTGATGGTCACGGTCGCCGAGGCGGGATTGCCGGAGAGGAAAGCCATCTCGTCGACGAATGCGCCGTTGTGCAGCGTGGCGATCTGCCGGCTGCCGGCCTCGACCGTCGCCCCGCCGTCGCAGATCAGCACGAGATGCCTGACCGGCTCTCCCTCGACGGTGAGCTTCGTGCCGGTATCGAAATCGGCCCAGGCGCCCGCCTTGAGGAGCGCGGCGAGCTTGGTGGCGTCGAAGCCGGCGAAAGCGCCCTGGCGCAGCATCTGCACCTCGGCGAGCGAGGCGAGCGCCCGGCGCTCCGCCACCAGGCGGTAGATCTGGTAGCCATTGATGAGGATGAAGATCACGTCCCAGCCGATGCCGACATGCAATTCGCTGCCACCGGCGAGGCGGAAATAGAGGATCTCGAAGAGAAGGCCGACCAGGGCCACCACCCGGAGCCAGAAGATGTTGGTCAGCCAGTAGGACAGTGCGATCAGGGCGTAGGAAAGGTGCCCCGGTAGGTCTGACCAGAGAAATGGAAAAACCGAGCCGTCGTCCAGCATCGCGCGCCCCACAGCCGATCAGATCGGCAGGATGCTACGCGCACGGGGATAGGTCGGAGAAGCCTCGCATCTTGGGGGGGGCGCACGCCGGCGCTCGATCGCAACCCAGGCGCGACGCTCGACTTCAGGTGCGGGAAGGTGATCGTTGGCCGGGACGTTGGTCGGAGTGGCAGGATTTGAACCTGCGACCCCCTGCTCCCGAAGCAGGTGCGCTACCAGGCTGCGCTACACTCCGTCCGGCCGGGAAGGCCCGGTATTTGGACGGTTCTTCCCGCCGGGTCAAGAGGCGATCGTGCGGCATCTGCGGCGGCGGTGCGACTTTGGCCGCGAGCCTACCGATCCGGGACCGCCGGCGCGCCTATCCGGCGGGCTCGGACCCTCACGGATTCGGCGCAAGACGGGCCGATCCGGTCAGCGTGGCGCAAATGCCATCGGGATCGGCCGCCCAGCCGAGCGTGTGCATGCCCAGCCCGTCGTCTGGATAGACCTCGAGCCAGGCCCTGGCGCCTGACGTGCGGCACATCCCCAATGTGCTGGAATTTGTGTAGCTGGCCTGCTGCAGCTCGACGATGCTGGCGCCGGGCGGGCAGAACAGGTAGTTGGCCCCGCCGGCGCCGTGCGGCGCGACCACCGCTTCCGCG
>JAEVZM010000388.1 GCA_023392225.1 Pseudomonadota bacterium | reverse complement strand
ATGTGCGGCACGCTCTCGCCGAAATGCGGCACCGGCGCCACCGCCGCCGCATCCGCGACCGGCGCCCCCTTGCTGCGGCCCCCGGTGCGGCGGGACTTGTCGGGCTCGGCCGTCATGCGGCACTCCTCTTTTGCTTGTCAGACAACCGTACGACCTGATAATAGGACTTTGCAGCGTGGTTGCGACTGCAAAATGGGAGGGAACAAACCAATGCATATGAACCGGCGTCGGTTTTCGATGGGCGTAATGGCGGGCGCGTCGGCGCTCCTTCTCCTCTCGGGCGCTGCCCGTGCGGAAGAGGGCAAGACGGTCGCGCTCATGTTCGATGCGTTCGATTCGGACTTCTGGATCACCGGCAACTCCATCCTCAAGTCCAAGGCCGAGGAAAACGGCTGGACCGTCCTCGAGACGATCTCCAACCGCGATCAGAACAAGCAGAACGACCAGGTCAAGGCCATGGTCGAGCGCAAGGTCGATGGAATCATCTTCATCCCGACCGACAACAATGCCGCGATCCCGGCGATCCGCACCGCCAACGAGGCGGGCATCCCGATCGTGTTCTTCAACCGGCCGCCGGCGCCCAACGACAACAAGTACGTCGCCATCCAGGCCGACAACCGCAAGATCATGCAGCAGACCGTGCAGGCGCTGGTCGACCTCGCCCGCGAGCAGGGCGGCACCTACAAGGCCGCGCTGATGATCGGCGACCTCGGCGACAACAACGCCGTGCAGCGTCGCGACGGTGCCCTCGACATCCTCGACCAGAACAAGGACGTCATCGAGGTCGTCGCCCAGATCGCCACCGAGTGGAACGCCGACAAGGCCTTCGCCGGCCTCACCAACGCGATCCAGGCCAATCCCGACATCAACATGCTGATCTCGCCGTCCGATTCGCAGGACGCGGTAATCGAGCAGGTCCTCAAGACCGCGGGCAAGTGGCACAAGACCGGCGAGGAAGGCCATGTGCTCTTTGCCGGCTTCGACGGCGACCAGAACGGCTACCGGCTCCTCAAGGAAGGCTACATGGACGTCAACGGCGTCCAGAACCTCTTCTTCGAGGCCGACCTCGCCTACCAGGCGCTCGAGGATGCCTGGGCCGGCAAGGAAGTCGACCAGATGCTGATCGACCCGGGCTTCGCCATCAGCCAGAAGACGCTCGCCGAGAAGCAGGACGAGATGTGGGGTTACCACGTCTGGAAGGAACAGAACGGCGGCTAGCGCCCGGCGCGCATCCCGCAAGACGACGTTCAGGTTCCGAGGCGCACAGGGCGTTCCCCGTGTCCGATATCACCACCAATGCCGTTTCGGCCGGGGAGCGCTCGCGCCTGTCGCGCATGCTCCGCGCCATCCTGTTCTCCGAGTATCTCGTGCTCGGGATGACGGTTCTCTACGTCGCGATCCTCTGGCCGTTCGTGCCGGAGATCCTCAATCCCAGCAACCTGGAGGACATCTTCCTCCAGGTTCTTCCCCTCTTCATCGCCGCCATCGGCCTGATGTTCGTGCTGATGGTCGCGCAGATCGACCTGTCCGCCACCTCGATCATGGCGATGGCCGCGGTGGTCGGCGCCTCGATCATGACGATGCAGGGCGGCTACCTCGCCGGCAGCCCCTTCGCCCCGATCGTCGCCATCGTCGCCTTCCTCGCGGTCGGCGCCGCGATCGGCGCGCTGAACGGCATCTGCACCGCCTATTTCGGCATGCCATCCTTCCTCGTCACGCTGACCACGATGATGTTCTTCTCCGGCTCGGCGATCTGGTACACGGCCGTCCATACCGACTCCGGCTCGAGCATCGGCAGCCTGCCCACGAGCTTCGTCAACCTCGGCTATGGCGACATCTTCGGCAGCGGCGATCTCCTCGGCATCCCCTATGCGCTGGTCGCCACGATCGTGATCGCCGTCGGTGCCCACCTCGTCCAATCGCGCTCGGTGTTCGGCAAGTGGCTGTTCGCCGTCGGCCTCAATCCGGAGGCGGCCGAGATCTCCGGCGTACCGGTGCGCCGCGTCATCGTCTGGACCTTCGTCATCTCCGGCGTGCTGTCGGCGGTCGCCGCGATCATCTACACCGCGCGGCTCGAGGCCGGCACCCCGATCCTCGGCCAGCGGATCCTCCTCGACATCATCGGCGCCGCGGTGATCGGCGGCGTCAGCCTGTTCGGCGGTACCGGCAAGGTCATGGGCGTGTTCTTCGGCGTCCTGTTCCTCAGCGTCGTCGACAACGGCCTCCAGCTGCTCGGCCTGTCGCTGTCCTCGGTCTACGCCATCAAGGGTGGCGTCATCCTCTTCGCCGCGGTCAGCGACGCGATCCGCCACCGCGTCATCGCCAGGGGTTGAGGCCGTGAGCGACGACGCCTTCCTCACCATCCGCGGCCTCGACAAGAGCTTCTTCGGCGTCCAGGTGCTGCGCGACGTCGGCTTCGAGGTGAAGCGCGGCCACGTCCTCGGCCTCGTCGGCGAGAACGGCTCGGGCAAGTCGACGACGATGAACATCCTCGGCGGCGTGCACCGCCGGGACCGCGGCACCATCGTCCTCGACGGCGTCGAGATCGACCCGCAGAGCCCGCGCGAGGCGCAGGAGCTCGGCATCGGCTTCATCCACCAGGAGCTGAGCCTCTTCCCCAATCTCAGCATCGAGGAGAACCTCTTCCTCGATCACTTCCCGCGGCTCGGCGGCGGGCTGCCGTTCATCGACCGGCGCCGGCTGCGCCGCCGCGCCAGCGAGGCGCTGAAGCTGGTCGACCTCGACCTGCCGCCGGGCACGCCGGTCAGCCGCCTGCCCCAGGGCGAGCGCCAGCTGGTCGAGATCGTCAAGGTCCTGACCCGCGAATCGCGCATCATCATCTTCGACGAGCCGACCACCTCGCTGACCGCGCGGGAGTCCGAGCGCCTGTTCGCGATCATCGAGCGGCTCAAGGCGCGCGGCATCTCGATCATCTATATCAGCCACATCCTCGCCGACGTCATGCGCCTCTGCGACGACATCGTCGTCCTCCGCGACGGGCAGGTCGTCGCCGCCGCGCCGACCGCCGAGCTCACCGTCGAGGAGATGGTGCGCCACATGGTGGGGCGGACCATCGACAACCTCTTTCCCGAGAGCACCCCGACGGTCGACACGACGCGGACGGCGCTGTCGGTCCGCAACGTCTCCCAGCCGGGGACGGTCAAGGACATCACCTTCGACCTCCATCCCGGCGAGGTGCTCGGCGTCTCCGGCCTCATGGGCTCGGGCCGCTCCGAGCTCGCCCGCATCATCTTCGGCCTCGACGGCTACGCCTCCGGCACGATCGCGGTCGAAGGTGCCGCGCTCCCGCCGCGCTCACCGCGCCAGGCGATGGAGCGCGGCATCGCCTTCCTCACCGAGGACCGCCGCGGCGAGGGCCTCATGATGGAGGCCTCGATCCGCGACAACATCGTGCTGCCCTCGGTGCCGCGCTACGCCACGCCCTGGCTGCACCTGGTGCGGCCAATGGAGCTCGAGGCCAAGGCCCGGACCATGGCCGACGACGTGCGGATCAACGCCAAGGCGATCGACCGCACCGCGGTCCGCACCCTGTCGGGCGGCAACCAGCAGAAGGTGGTGATCGCCAAGTGGCTGCTGCGCCAGCCCAAGGTGTTCATCCTCGACGAGCCGACCCGCGGCATCGACGTCGGTGCCAAGTACGAGGTCTACAAGATCATCCGGCGGCTGGTCGCCGACGGCGCCGCGGTGCTGCTCATCTCGTCCGAGATCGAGGAGCTGATCGGCATGAGCGACCGCATCATGGTCATGGGGCGGGGCGAGATCCGTGGCTTCCACGACCGCGCCGCCTTCGACCGCGAGGCGATCATGCGAACCGCGCTCTGGGACTGACGGGACAGCGCATGACCCTTGATCGCACCAGACTGCTGATGCTCGGACTGCGGTTCGCCCCGCTGCTCCTGTTCCTGGCGCTGTTCATCGCCTTCGGGCTGATGTCCGACCGGTTCCTGACCTTCCCGAACCTCCGCAACATCCTCACCCAGGCGACGCACATCGCGGTCATGGCGATCGGCATGACCTTCGTGCTGCTGGTGCGGGGCGTCGATCTCTCGATCGGCTCGATCATGTACCTGGTCGCGGTGGTGATGGGCCTCTACCTCATCGACCTGCCGCTCTACCTGATGATCCCGGCGATCATCCTGATCGGCCTCGCCTTCGGCGCGGTCAACGCCTGGTTCATCACCTATCTCCGCATCGCCCCGTTCATCGTCACGCTGGCGACGCTGTTCGTCGGCCGCGGCCTCGCGCTCCATCTCTCCGAGACCAAGATGGTGTTCCAGAGCGAGGCGGTGCAGGTGCTCGGCCGCTCCTCCGCGCTCGGCCTGCCCTGGGCGATCTGGATCCTCGCCATCGTCGCCGTGATCGCCTGGCTGGTGCTGTCGCAGACCCCCTATGGCCGCCAGATCTACGCCACCGGCGCCGACCCCGAGGCGGCCGCCAAGGCCGGCATCCCGGTCGGGCCGATCGTCTTCTCGGTGTTCTGCATCTGCGGCGTCACCGCGGCGATCGGCGCACTGATCTCGGTGTCGCAGGTCGGCGCCGCCTCGGCGACCTTCGGCTTCCAGAAGGAGTTCCCGGTGATCGCCGCGGCGGTGCTCGGCGGTACCAGCCTGTTCGGCGGGCGCGGCGGCGTGTTCGGCAGCATCTTCGGTGCCGTGCTGGTGCAGACCACCGAGAACGGCCTCGTGATGATCAACGCCGACCCGTATCTCTATCCGCTGGTCAACAGCATCATCATCTTCGTCGCCGCCTGGGTCGATGGCCGCCGCACGCAGCTCATCGAGAAGCTCGAGCAGCGCAAGATCCGCATCGACTGACCGGCGGCAGACCTCCGCCC
>JAEVZM010000157.1 GCA_023392225.1 Pseudomonadota bacterium | reverse complement strand
GGCGATCTCACCCAGAAGATCACGGTCGACGTGAAGGGTGAGATGCTCGAGATGAAGAACACCATCAACACGATGGTCGACCAGCTGCGCAGCTTCGCGGCGGAGGTCACGCGTGTCGCGCGCGAGGTCGGGAGCGAGGGCAAGCTCGGAGGACAGGCGTTCGTGCCCGGCGTCGGAGGCACCTGGAAGGACCTCACGGACTCGGTCAACGGGATGGCGTCGAACCTCACGAGCCAGGTTCGCAACATCGCGCTCGTCACGACCGCGGTCGCGAACGGCGACCTCTCCCAGAAGATCGCCGTCGACGTGAAGGGCGAGATGCTCGAGATGAAGAACACCATCAACACGATGGTGGACCAGCTCCGGAGCTTCGCTGCGGAGGTCACCCGCGTCGCGCGCGAGGTCGGTTCCGAGGGCAAGCTCGGTGGTCAGGCCTTCGTGCCCGGCGTGGCCGGGACTTGGAAGGACCTCACCGACAACGTAAACTCCATGGCGTCGAACCTCACGACGCAGGTGCGCGGCATCGCGAAGGTCGTCACCGCCGTCGCGAAGGGCGACCTCTCCAAGCGGCTCGTCGTCGAGGCGAAGGGCGAGATCGCCGAGCTCGCCGAGACGATCAACGACATGACCGAGACGCTCGGCATCTTCGCCGATCAGGTCACCACCGTCGCGCGAGAGGTCGGGAGCGAAGGGAAGCTCGGAGGCCAGGCCCGCGTGCCGGGTGTGGCCGGGACGTGGAAGGACCTCACCGACAGCGTGAACGGGATGGCGTCGAACCTCACGACGCAGGTGCGAGGGATCATCAAGCTCGTCACTGCCGTCGCCGACGGCGACCTCTCGCAGAAGTTCACGATGGACGCACAAGGCGAGATCGCCGCCCTCGCCGACACGCTGAACACGATGACCGACACGCTCCGCGCCTTCGGCAGCGAGGTCACGCGCGTCGCGCGCGAGGTCGGCACCGAAGGCAAGCTGGGCGGTCAGGCCAAGGTGCCCGGCGCGAAGGGGACGTGGCGCGACCTCGTCGACAACACGAACCAGCTCGCCGACAACCTCACCAACCAGATCCGCGCCATCGCGGAGGTCGCGACCGCGATCACGGAGGGGGACCTCACGCGGAGCATCACCGTCGAAGCGCAGGGGGAGGTCGCCCAGCTGAAGGCGCGCGTGAACCAGATGATCGCGAACCTGCGCGAGACGACGCAGAAGAACCGCGAGCAGGACTGGCTGAAGTCCAACCTGGCCCGCTTCGGCGGCCTGATGCAGGGGCAGAAGAGCCTCGAGGCGGTGAGCCGCCTGATCATGGGCGAGCTCACACCGCTCGTGCAGGCCTCACACGGCGCGTTCTTCGTCCTCGACGAGGTCGAGGGGGCGAGGTCCTTGAAGCTCCTCGCGACCTACGCATACCGCGAGCGCAAGCACGTCGCGAACCGGTTCGTCCTCGGCGAGGGCATCGTCGGACAAGCCGCGCTCGAGAAGAAGACCATCCTGCTGACGAACGTCCCTCCCGACTACATCCAGGTGACGTCCGGGCTCGGCGAGGCGCCGCCGCTCAACATCATCGTCATCCCGATCTTGTTCGAGAACGAGGTGCGCGCGGTCGTGGAGCTCGCGAGCTTCGAGACGTTCAGCCCGATTCACCGGATCTTCCTCGAGCAGCTCTCGGCGACGATCGGCGTCGTGCTCAACATGATCGGCGCGAGCACGAGGACCGAAGAGCTGCTCAAGCAGTCGCAGTCCCTCGCGCACGAGCTCCAAGAGCAGTCGCGTGAGCTGCAGCAGCAGCAAGACCAGCTCAAGCGCTCCAATCAGGAGCTCGAGCAGCAGGCGTACACGCTGCGCGCCTCCGAGGAAATGCTGCGCGAACAGCAGGAGGAGCTGCAGCAGGTCAACGAGGAGCTCGAGGAGAAGGCCTCGCTGCTCGTTGAGCAGAACCGTGCGGTCGAGCAGAAGAACCGCGAGGTCGAGCTCGCGCGTCAGGCGGTCGAGGAGAAGGCATCACAGCTCACGCTGTCGTCGAAGTACAAGAGCGAGTTCCTGGCGAACATGAGCCATGAGCTCCGTACGCCTCTGAACAGCTTGCTCATCCTCGCGAGGATGCTCGCCGACAACAAGGACGCGAACCTCACCGCGAAGCAGGTGGAGTACGCGAAGACGATCCACGAGGCGGGGTCGGACCTCCTCGAGCTGATCAATGAGGTCCTCGATCTGTCGAAGGTCGAGGCAGGGAAGATCGAGATCTACGCGGCCGAGGTGAACCTGGCCGACGTGGTCAAGCAGCTCGAGGCCACGTTCCGGCCGCTCGCATCGCAGAAGAAGCTGGATTTCACGATCGACATGGAGAGCGAGGTGCCGGTCTCGGTCGCGACCGACGCGCAGCGCCTCCTCCAGGTGCTTCGCAACCTGCTCGGCAACGCGTTCAAGTTCACCGACCAGGGCGGCGTCCCCCTCCGCGGGCCCCTGCCGGCGGCGCCGACGAGGTTCTCGAGCCCGGTGCGAG
>JAEVZM010000136.1 GCA_023392225.1 Pseudomonadota bacterium | reverse complement strand
GGCGGCAAGACCGCGGCGCTGGCCGCGGCTGGGGCGGAGGTCGTCGCCGTCGACATCTCCGAGGCCCGGCTGCGGCGGGTGTCGGCCAATCTCGAGCGGCTCGGGCTGTCGGCGGAGATCGTCGAGGCCGACCTGTTCGGCTGGAGGCCGCGGGAGCCATTCGACGCGATCCTGCTCGACGCGCCCTGCAGCGCCACCGGCACCATCCGCCGCCACCCGGACATCGCCTGGATCAAGCGGCCGGGCGACGTGACGGCGCTCGCCGATGCGCAGGGCCAGATGATCGACCGAGCCGTCGGCTGGCTCAAGCCGGGCGGCCTGCTCGTCTTCGCCACCTGCTCGCTGGAGCCTGAGGAGGGAGAGCATCAGATGGCCCGGGCGCTCCATCGCCACGGGCTCGAGATCGTTCCCGTGACGCCGGAGGAGATCGGGGGCCTCTCGGAATGCATCCTGCCCTCCGGTGCGGTGCGCACGCTTCCCTTCCACCTCTCCGGCCCAACGCCGCGATTGTCGGGGCTCGACGGATTCTTCATGATGCGCCTTCGCAAGCGCTAGCATGGCGGGGGCGGGTGTTCAGCCAGCGGCGGGCAGACTAGGGTCGCGGCGGCGCAGTCGGGTGATTCGACGCCGGGCGCGCAGCGTGATGTCGGAAGGCTGAGGGGAATGGCGATCGGACGGATCTCCGGTCAGGGCCGGCAGCTTCGCTTTGCCATGGGCGCTTTCTCGCGCCAGATGGCTTTCCGGTATCATGCCAGCGTTCTCTACCGCTGGCGCTATGCCGGGGCGATCCCCGAGCGGCTGCTGATCGCGCCGATCGACCTCAGGACCGCCGACCCGACGACGGCGCTCGACATCTATTCCGGACGCTTCGTCTTCTCGGGCGTGGCGGTCGATGCCGCCGGCCACTCCATCTTCGACGCCGAGCCGCCGAGCGAGGAATGGGCGCGCGAGCTGCACGGCTTCGCCTGGCTCCGCCACCTCCGGGCGACGGACATGACCATCTCGCGCTCCAACGCGCGGAGCCTGGTCGACGAGTGGATGCGGCACGCGCCCCATGCCGATCCCGTGGCGTGGGAGACCGGGGTCGTGGCGCGGCGAGTGATCTCCTGGCTCAACCAGACGCCGCTGATTCTCGATGGCTGCGACGTGGTCTTCTACCGCCGGTTCATGAAGTCGCTGACCCGGCAGGTCCGCTACCTGCGGCGCACCGCCTATGACGGGCCGCAGGGCCTGCCGCGGCTGCGGGTGATGATCGCGCTGTCGTCCTCGGCGCTGGCGATGTCCGAGCAGCAGCGATTCCTCAAGCAGGCGAGCAAGTGGCTCGACCTCGAGCTGGTGCGCCAGATCCTGCCCGACGGCGGCCATGTCAGCCGCAACCCGGGGGCGGTGCTCGACCTGCTCATGGACCTCCTGCCGCTCCGCCAGGCCTTCGCCGCCCGCGGCTCCCAGCCGTCGCGCATCCTGCTCTCGGCCATCGACCGGATGATGCCGATGCTGCGCTTCTTCCGGCAGGGCGATGGCAGCTTCGCGCATTTCAACGGCTGCGGCGACACCCCCTCCGACCAGCTCGCCACGGTGCTCGCCTATGACGACGTGCGTGGCGCGCCGCTCAGCTACGCGCCGCATTCCGGTTACCAGCGGGTCGAGGCGGGCGACGCCATCCTGATCGTCGATTCCGGCCGGCCGCCGCCGGTCGAGTTCTCGACCGATGCCCACGCCGGGTGCCTCTCGTTCGAGCTCAGCGTCGGGCGCCAGCGCCTGATCAGCAATTGCGGCGTCCCGGCCCTCCACGCCGGGCCGCTGCGGCGCCTGTCGCGGACCACCGCGGCGCATTCGACGGTCTCGATCAACGACACGTCGTCGTGCCGCTTCCTCCAGCGGTCATGGATGGGCGAGTGGCTCGGCGAGGCGATCATCGCCGGTCCGAGCCGCGTCCTCTCCGAGCGCCGGCGCGAGAACGGGGCGACCGCCCTGATCATGGGCCACAATGGCTATGTCGACCGCTATGCGATCGTCCACGAGCGCCGGCTCAGCCTCACCGACGCGGGCGACCGGCTGGACGGCATCGATTCCTTCCTCACGCCGGCCGGACAGCCGATCAGCCGTTCCGGCAAGGACGTGTTCGCCATCCGCTTCCACCTCCATCCCGGCGTCCAGGCGAGCCGCAGCGGCTCGGGCCGGATCGTGACGCTGACGCTGCCCGACGGCGAGACCTGGGAGTTCCACACCGACGGGCCGGAGGTCGAGCTCGAGGACAGCATCTTCATGTCCAACACCCGCGGCAACCGCAAGACGGTGCAGATGGTCATCCATGGTATCGCGCAGCACACGCCGCACGTCGCCTGGATGATGCACAGGACGGCGGTCGGCGGACGCCGTGGCCTCGCGTCGGGTGCAGGCCGGCGCGTCGAGGCCGGCTCGCGCGGCTAGGATCGCCCCTTCGGACGCCGATCGCGGCCCCGCGAGGGGTTTTCGCAGCGGATTGCTTGACACGGGCGGGTGCCGACAATACGTTCCGCCCGAATTTCCGGCCCACCGGCCGCAGTTTTACAGCTTCTCGGTTCAGAAAAATGAAGATTCGCAACTCGCTGCGCTCGCTCATGAAGCGCCACCGCGCCAACCGCCTCGTCCGGCGGAAGGGTCGCGTCTACATCATCAACAAGACCAACCCCCGCTTCAAGGCGCGCCAGGGCTAGCTCGCCCGTTCACGCGCCTTTGTCTTTGACCGCGGCCGGCATCGGGCGATAATCTCGCCCGATGTTTCGTTTGCTCGCCTGCATCCGCGCGTCCGTCGTTGTACCGGCCCTCCTTGCCGGGCAGGCGCTTACCGCCGAGACCGCACCCTCGATCAGCGCCGCCACGCAGCCGGCGGTGGCGGAGGAATCCCGGGCCGACCGTCTCGCCGCGCTGTTCGCGACCCTT
>JAEVZM010000112.1 GCA_023392225.1 Pseudomonadota bacterium | reverse complement strand
CCCCGACACCGGCACCTCGATCGCCCCGTCCGGGCCGAATCGCCAGCGATCGGCGTTCGCCGGCGTCGGCAGCGTGTAGCCGAGGCAGTTGTGCCCGGCGAGATCGGCAAGGGTCCGGGGCGTGCCGCGGGCGGCGAGATAGGCCGGGGCGGCGCAGACCACGGTCCGGATCGGCGCCAGCCGCCGCGCGACCAGGCTCGAATCGCGCAGATGCCCGATCCGAAGCGCGAGGTCCCACCCCTCCTCCACCAGGTCGATGAATCGGTCGGTCAATCCGATGTCGACGACGAGGCCCGGGTACTGGGTGGCGAAATCGGCGATCGCCGGCACTGCCTGGCCGAGGCCGAAGGCCAGCGGCAGGTTGAGGCGGAGGGTGCCGCGCGGCTCGCTGACCTCGGCCGCCGCCGCGCTCTCGGCCTCCTCGACCTCGGCGAGGATGCGCTCGGCGGCGGCCAGATAGTCCTGCCCGACCTCGGTCAGGGTCAGCCGGCGGGTGCTGCGGTGGAACAGCCGCGCCCCGATCCGGTCCTCGATGGCATCGACGTGCCGGGTGACCATGGTCTGCGACATGCCGAGGGAGCGCGCCGCGGCGGAAAAACTGCCCATCGCCGCGACCCGCGACAGAACCTGCATGCCCGTGAACCGGTCCAGCATGGCATCTCACACTCAGGGTTGGAGATGATCCCCATAATCACAGGATTATCACATCCCGGCGGCGAGCGCATATTCCAGCCATCAGAATGCAGCAGGCGACGGCCAGCCCGGCGCCGGCATCCGCCAGAGATCAAGGAGATTCGACATGAACGTCACCATCATCGGCACCGGCAACATGGCCCGCGGCATCGCCTCCCGCCTCGTCGCCGGCGGCCACGGCGTCAGCTTCGTCGGCCGCGATGCGGCCAAGGCCGAGCAGCTCGCCGCGGAAGTGCGGAACGGCGCCCCCGGCGCTGAGGCCGGTGCGGCGAGCCTTGCCGACGGCCTTCGCAACCAGGTCGTGGTGCTCGCCCTCCCCTATGACGCCGCGCTCGACTTCGCCAGGGACAATGCCGCCGCGCTCGCAGGCAAGACGGTGGTCGACATCACCAACCCGCTGAACGCGACCTATGACGGCCTCGTCACCGAGCCCGGCAGCAGCGCCGCCGAGAAGATCGCCGCCCTCCTCCCCGGGACCAAGGTGGTCAAGGCATTCAACACCACCTTCGCCGGCACGCTGGTCAGCGGTGTCGTCCATGGCGAGCCCCTCGACGTGCTGGTCGCCGCCGATGACGGTGCCGCCAAGGCCGAGGTGCTCCGCCTCGTCGCGGATGGCGGCCTCCGGGCGATCGACGCCGGCAAGCTCGACCGCGCCCGCACGCTCGAGGGCCTCGCGCTGCTCGGCATCACCCTTCAGGGCCCGCTCGGCCTCGGCTTCCAGAGTGCCTGGAAGCTCGTCGCGTGAGCCCGACGGACGGGCCGTCGTCCCCGTGCCCACGTGACGGCGGCCCGTCCTTCCCTATGATGAACCCGGGAGGTGCCTCCCGAAGGAGACGGCAATGGCTGACACCCTGACCCTCGACCAGGACAAGGTCGCGGAATTCCTCGCCCGGCCGATCGACCCGCAGGTCCGCATCGGCCACACCCACCTCAAGGTCGCCGACATCGAGCGCGCCCTCGACTTCTATTGCGGCGTGCTCGGCTTCCAGCTGAAGGCGCGCTACGGCCGCGACGCCGCCTTCATCGCCGCCGGCGACTACCATCACCACATCGGCCTCAACACGTGGGAGAGCAAGGGCGGCAGGCCGCCGGCGCCCGGCACCACCGGCCTCTATCACCATGCGATCCTCTACCCGACCCGGGCAGCGCTCGCCGATGCGCTTCGGCGCCTGATCGCGGCGGGCGTGCCCCTTACCGGAGCCAGCGACCACGGGGTCAGCGAGGCGCTCTACCTCAACGATCCCGACGGCAACGGCGTCGAGCTCTACCGGGACCGGCCCGAGGCCGAGTGGCCGCGCAACCCGGACGGCTCGCTGAACATGTACACGCGGCGCCTCGACCTCGAGGACCTGCTCCGCGAAGGCGCATAGGCGCTGCCGTTCGTGCCCGGCCCCGGCCCCATGGCGTCGGGGCCGGGCTCGTCCTATATGGAGGCGACCGTTCAACCGGACCCCACGTCCCGGAGCCTCCCAGATGCCCGAAACCCAGATTCCCGTCACCGTGCTCACCGGCTATCTCGGCGCCGGCAAGACGACGCTGCTCAACCGCATCCTCAGCGAGAACCACGGCAAGCGCTACGCCGTGGTGGTCAACGAGTTCGGGGAGATCGGCATCGACAACGACCTCATCGTCGAATCCGACGAGGAGGTCTACGAGATGAACAACGGCTGCGTCTGCTGCACGGTGCGCGGCGACCTGATCCGCGTCGTCGAAGGCCTGATGAAGCGCCCCGGCGGGTTCGACGGCATCCTGGTCGAGACCACCGGCCTCGCCGACCCGGCCCCGGTCGCCCAGACCTTCTTCATGGACGACGACGTCCGGGCGAAGGCCAAGCTCGACGCCGTGGTGGCGGTGGCCGATGCCAAGCACCTGATCCAGCGGCTCGGCGACGCGCCGGAGGCGCAGGAGCAGATCGGATTCGCCGACGTCGTCCTCCTCAACAAGGCCGACCTCGTCAGCCCCGAGGAGCTCGCCGCCGTCGAGCGCCGCATCCGGTCGATCAACCCGCATGCCGTGATCCACCGGACGGAGCGCTGCGCGATCCCGATCGACAAGGTACTCGACCGCGGCGCCTTCGACCTCGACCGCATCCTCACGCTCGACCCCGACTTCCTCGAGGGCGGCCACGACCACGATCATCACCACCATCATGACCATGACCACGATCATGATCACGACCATGATCACCACCATGATCATGACCATCATCACCACGACCACATCAGCGAGAACGGCATCTCGAGCATCTCGCTCCGCGGCGGCGAGCTCGACCCGAAGCGCTTCTTCCCGTGGATCGAGCAGATCACCCAGGCCTTCGGCCCGGACATCCTCCGGCTCAAGGGCATCATCGCGCTGAAGGACGATCCCGAGCGCTATGTTGTGCAGGGCGTCCACATGATCATCGAGGGCAACCATCAGCGCCCGTGGCGCGAGGGGGAGGCCCGCGAGAGCCGGCTGGTGTTCATCGGGCGCCGGCTCGAGACCGACCTGCTCAAGGCCGGTTTCGCCGCATGCCAGGCGTGAGCGAGTCCGAACCGGTTCCGACGCTCGCGGAATGGGCCGGGGGACTGGAGGCGCTAGAACGCCTCACCAGCGTCTTCTACGCCAAGGTTCCTGCCGACCCGGTCCTCTCCCCGGTCTTTGCGCACATGGGCGGTGATCATGCCGCCCATGTGGCGGGGTTCATCGCTGAGGTATTCGGTGGCCCGAAGGCATGGAGCGACGGAGGCGAGAGTCATGCCTCGATGATCGCGCGGCATCTCAATCGACACCTGACAGAGGTGCAACGCCGGCGATGGATCGACCTCATGCGGGATTCGCTCGACGAGGCTGGCCTGCCGGACGATCCTGAATTCCGTGCCGCGGTCGTCGGTTATCTCGAATGGGGGACCCGGCTCGCGGTCATCAATTCGGCCGAAGGCGTTCCCGAGCCAAGCCCGGGGATGCCGATGCCCTCATGGGACTGGGGACCGCCGGGCGGTCCCTGGCGCGGCTGATCAGAGGGAGATGGCCTCTCCTTCCCGACGGGGGGCCTCTCCGGTGCATACCCAACACCGCCCTGAGACGGGTCGGCACAGTCAATCGCTTGCAATGGTAGAATAGACCCGTGGCCACCGTAGAAGACCTGCCGTTCGACGCCTTCGTCGTAGAGACCGCCTTCCTCGGCGACACCGCCGCCTTCGCCCTCGGCGACGGCAGCGTTCGCCTGATTGCCGATGGCGGTGCCGAGACCCGCGCAGACGTGCATGGCGGCGCGATCCTCTCGGCGGCCCGGAGCGCCGACGGCAGGCGTCTCGTCACCGGCGGCGATGACGGCCTGGTGGCCGCGACCGACGCCGCCGGCACCGTCTCCCGCATCGCCGAGCGGCCGCGGAAGTGGATCGACCACGTCGCGTCCGGGTCGGGCGAAGCCGTCGCCTTCGTCACCGGCCGGCAGGTCAACGTCCATTTCGCCGACGGCCGCGAGCGCAGCCTCGAGCTGCCCCGCACCGCCGGTGGCGTCGCCTTCGCGCCGAAGGGCACCCGGCTCGCCATCGCCCGCTACGACGGGGTGACGCTGTGGTGGCCGGCGACCGAGGCCGCCCCGACCGCGCTCGAATGGAAGGGCGCGCATCTCGCCGCGAGCTTCTCTCCGGACGGCAAGTACGTCGTCACCGCCATGCAGGACAATGCCCTCCACGGCTGGCGCCTCGGCGACGGCAAGGACATGCGGATGAGCGGCTATCCCTCCAAGCCGCGGTCGATGTCGTGGTCGGCCAAGGGCCGGTTCCTCGCCACCTCCGGCGCCAATGCCGCGATCCTCTGGCCGTTCCATCACAAGGACGGGCCGATGGGCAAGCCGCCGCTCCAGCTCGGCGCCCGCGAGGTGCTGGTGACCCGCGTCGCCTGTCACCCCAAGGAGGAGATGGTGGCGGTCGCCTACCAGGACGGCATGATCCTCGCCGTCCGGTTCCTCGATGCCGAGGAGGCGTTGCTCCGCCGCCCCGGCGGCAGCCCGGTCTCAGCCCTCGCCTGGGACGACGGCGGACGGCGCCTCGCCTTCGGCACCGAGGGCGGGGACGGCGGGATCGTCAGCGTCGCCTGAGCGGCCAGCGGTCGCAGGCGGCGCGGCCAGCCTTCCCGCGGCCAAGATCGGTGCCTAGATTTGCCGCCATGTCCGAGCACGATCCCGAAGAGAACCGCCTGACCCGCCGCCTCGGGCGCTATGCCCGGGTTGGTGCCAATGTCGGTGGCGTCGCCGCGCGCGTCGCGGGCGCCCGCCTGATGGGCCGCGAGCTGACCGACCCCAAGAACGGCGCCGAGCTCGCCCGCGCGCTCGGCGGCCTCAAGGGGCCGCTGATGAAGGTGGCGCAGATCCTCGCCACCGTCCCCGACCTGCTGCCGCCCGAATTCGCCGCCGAGCTCAGGACCCTCCAATCGGCGGCGCCGCCCATGGGCCCGGCCTTCGTCAAGCGGCGCATGCAGGCCGAGCTCGGTCCCAACTGGGAATCCCGCTTCGAGTCCTTCGACAAGACGCCCGCCGCCGCCGCCTCGCTCGGCCAGGTGCACCGCGCCGTGAGCCATGGCGGGCTGCGGCTCGCCTGCAAGCTCCAGTACCCCGACATGCAGTCGGCGGTGGAGGCCGACCTCTCTCAGCTCGGCGTGCTCCTCTCCCTCCAGCGCCGCATGAGCCCCGAGATCGACACCTCCGAGATCGCCAAGGAGATCAGCGAGCGGCTGCGCGAGGAGCTCGACTACACCCGCGAGGCGCGGCAGATGCGGCTCTACGGGATCGCGCTCCGCGACGAGCCGCTGGTCGCCGTGCCCGAGCCGGTCGAGGACCTCTCGACCCGGCGTCTCCTCACCATGACCTGGCTCGACGGCCGGCCGCTGATGGACTTCCTCGACCACGACCTCGAGGACCGCAACCGCATCGCCACGGCCCTCTTCCGCGCCTGGTGGCACCCCTTCGCCCGCCACGGCATCATCCATGGCGACCCGCACCTCGGGAACTACGCGATCTTCGAGGCGGACGGCCACCCGGCCGGCATCAACCTCCTCGACTTCGGCTCGATCCGCATCTTCGGCCCGGTCTTCGTTTCGGGCGTCGTCGACCTGTTCCACGGCTTCCTCGAGAACGACGACGACCGGATCGTCGGCGCCTACGAGAAATGGGGCTTCAAGGGGCTCGACCGCGACGTCATCGACATCCTCAACATCTGGGCGAAGTTCATCTATGGGCCGCTGCTGGACGACCGGGTGCGGACCATCGCCGACGGCGTCAAGCCGCAGGAATACGGGCGGCGCGAGGTCTGGCGGGTCAAGGAAGCGCTGAGGAAGACCGCGCCGATCGTGGTGCCGCGCGAGTTCATGCTGATGGACCGCGCCGCGATCGGCCTCGGCTCGGTGATGCTGCACCTGCGCGCCGCGCTCAATTTCCACCGCATCTTCATGGAAGCCATCGAGGGCTTCGACACCGCGGCCCTCGGCAAGCGCCAGGCAAAGGCGCTGGAGGAAGTCGGGCTCAGCTGATCCCGGCGACGAAGCGCGCCGCGCCGGCGAGCGCCCCGGCCCGGTCGCCGAACGGCGCGAGGGCCGCGCAGGCGGCATCCGCCTCGCGGCGGAGGCGGTCCCGCGCCTGATCGGGTCCGAGC
>JAEVZM010000050.1 GCA_023392225.1 Pseudomonadota bacterium | reverse complement strand
GTCGCGGGGCGTGGTGCGCCGGCATCGACATTGACGTTGATCCCGACCATCGGCAGCGCACGCCGGGCGACAGCGGCGAGGCGCGCCTCGCGGGCCGCGTCGACCATACCGGCGATGCTCCCCGAGCGGATCGCCGCGAGCAGCCCGCCTTCGCCCTCGATGCGGATGAAGAGGTCCCAGGCCGCGGTGGCGAGACGGTTCGTCAGGTCCTCGATGGCGCCGGAGCCGGCACCCGGGTCGGCGGTGCGATAGAGCGAAGACTCCTCAAGGAGGATGGTCTGGACGTTGCGCGCCATGCGCGCCGAGAACGCCTCGTCGTCGAGCAGCGGCGACAGCACGGTGATCGAGTCGGCGCCGCCGGTGGCCCCTGCGAAGCAGGCGGTCGTCGCCCGGACGAGGTTCATGGTCGGCTCGCGCCGGCCGAGCATGCGCCATGAGGTCTCGGCATGGAGCGGCGCCCGCATGGCGAGCCCGGTGACCTCGCCGAGGCGCGCCAGGAGCAGCCGAACGGCCCGGAACTTGGCCATCGTCATGAACTGGTCGGCGTCCGCGGCGAGAATGATGCCGAGCCGGTCGGCGGCCGCCTGCGTCCCGCAGCCCTCTCGGGCGAGCAGCCGGAGGCTGGCGACGGCCGAGGCGAGGGCGATGCCGAGCTCCTGGACCTCGGTCGCTCCCCGGTTGTGCCAGACCCGGCCGTCGGCGGCGAAGGCGGTTGCCGCCCGTCCGTCGGCGATGAGGCGGCCGATCCCGGCATAGGAACTGGCCAGGGCATCTTCCGATGCCGACGCCGCCAGCGTCGCGAGCGGGTCAAAGGCGGCATGCGCGTCGCGCCGTCCCGATTCCTCGACGATCCGCGGGGTGTCGGCTCCGGCGTCGATGCGCAGAAGCACATCCAATTCGCCGGAAAGCCCCGACAGGTCGGCGTCGGAAAGCAGTCCGCGGCCATATGCCGCGGGACTTGTGCCGAAGACGATCTCGATGCCGGTGGCGCCGCCGCTGATGGCGGCTGCGATCTGCCTCTGCACGCCGTCGCCTGAGCCGACGTCGATGCGCTGCACCACCGTCCAGGGCGATCCCGCGGCGCGCATCGCAAGCACCGGGCCGCATCCTGCGGCATGGATGGGCGCGATCGGCACGCCGTCCATCGTGCGGGCGCCGAGCTCGGCGACGCCGTCGGCTTTTCCTTTCCCGGCGATACGCTGCCAGTCTGCTTCGCTTGCAGGCGGGAAGCCGTCCGCCATGGGCCTCGGTGCAGGCATGTCACCCCGGTCTCGGCAATCGCTCGCGCCCGATCATGAGTCGCGCGGCGAAATTGCAGCGCGTCGCTGGCGAAAGCAAGGTTGCAGGGGCGATATGACCAGCCGGGAATTGCGCCATTTGCGCAGCCTCGGCAACTTTCATCCCAATTCCTACTTGCTTTGTCCCCGGTGAAACGTTCCAATTCCGTCGCGCAACCAAGAATACCACGCGGCCGACGCGGCGTGCGCGAGTGCGTCCCAGGGGTGGGGGGCTTCGTCGAAGTCGTGTCACATTCAAAGGAATCTGCTGGTGTCGGGGTTGCTCCGCGGGGGTTGGGGACAGTTGAATGCACAGGGTTGGACGGATTAGCGCGGAAGCGATGCGTTTCCGCGAGCTGCGTAGGAGTGAGCAGGTTCTTGATTCGCTTGAGGAGGGATTCCGGTCGTTGGGTGCGACCTGGTTCCTCGTCACCGGCGTTCCGATGCCTGGACGGCCGGTGGATCCGATGGTCCTCCGGCGTCACTGGGGTTCAGGCCCCGAGGACGAGGGAATCGACGGCCGGGACGCGATACTGCTCGATGGACTCGCCTGTCGCAGGGCACGGGTCGTCGACGTCGGGGCGGAGGATCTCGGCAGCCGGTCCGCATTGTACAGGACCGCGGTGACCGGGAAGGTCCAGACGCTGGTCTCGGTCCCGGTCGACGCATTTCGCCCCTTCCAGGGCCTGGTGCTAGCCGGCGCCGAGACCCAGCTCGATCTTCATCGCCTCTTGGTTCTGACGCTGGAGTATCTCTGCGAGGAGGCGTTTCGCCAGCTGTTCGCGCTGTCGGCAATCGGCGTGGATCGGCCGGGGGACCTCTCGGCCCGCGAGCGGCGGGTCGTGGCCCTGTCGGCGCTCGGCAAGACGGCAAGCGAGATCGCCGAGGTGCTGGCGATCTCCCAGCGCACCGTGCATGCCCATCTTCAGAATGCCAGCGACAAGCTGCATGCCCGCAACAAGACCCAGACCGTGGTCGAGGCCTTGCGCTACGGGCAGATCGCCCTCTGAGCCCGGGATGACCCGATGCCGGCGCGCCGGGCTCAGACGAACTGGCTGAGCCCGGGGATGCTGGCGACGATCGCGTCGAAGGTCTCCGGGCCAACCTCTGCGCGGGCGGCCTCGCCGAAAGCGGTGGCGGCGCTCTGCACCTCGCCCATGTCGAGGCCGGCGGCGGTCAGCGCCCCGAAGGCCTCCATGACGTCGCTGGGGCCGTCCGCGGCGCTGGCGATGATCGGCGCGGTCCCGGGGATCGCGGCGGCGAGCTGGTCGACCTTGTCCTTGGGAGCTGCGTTGGCGAGGAACTGGATGATGATGGTCACCGCCTCCCGCGCGGTGGCCGGATCGAGGCCGGTGGCGCTCGCCACCTTGGCGACCAGTTCGTCCATGATGTCTGCTCCCGTCCGTTGACTCGCTTGGCGGACTTGACGTCAGGCCGTCGCGAAATACAAGCCGGACCGGAGCCGCGAGGGAGATGACCATGCTCGAGCAGGTACTGAACAAGATCGACGAGGACATCGAGGCGAGCCTCGAGCGGCTGTTCGCGCTGCTGCGCATCGAGAGCATCTCGACCGATCCCGCCTACGCCGGCGCGGTGCGCCGTGCGGCGGACTGGCTGGCGAGCGATCTCGCGGCGATCGGCTTCGAGGCGGCGGTGCGGCCGACGCCGGGCCATCCGATGGTCGTCGCCCACGATCCGGCGCCGCCCTCCGGGCCGCACGTCCTCTTCTACGGACACTACGACGTGCAGCCGGTCGACCCGCTCGGTGAGTGGGCGTCGCCGCCCTTCGAGCCCCAGATCGTCACCGTCGACGGCCGCAAGCGGATCGTCGCCCGCGGCGCCTCCGACGACAAGGGCCAGCTGCTCACCTTCCTCGAGGCCTGCCGCGCCTGGAAGAAGGCCGCCGGGAGCCTGCCGGTGAACGTGTCGATCATCCTCGAGGGCGAGGAGGAATCGGGCAGCGCCAATCTCGAGCCGTTCCTTGCCGGCCATGCCGCCGAGCTCCGGGCCGACGTGGCGTTGGTCTGCGACACCGCGATGTGGAGCCCGACCCGGCCGGCGATCACGATCATGCTCCGCGGTCTGGTCGGCGAGGAGTTCGTCGTCACCGCGGCCGATCGCGACCTCCATTCCGGCCTCTTCGGCGGCGCTGCCCGCAATCCCAACCACGTCGTCGCCGACATCATCGCGGGCCTCCATGACGCGGAAGGGCGGGTCACGCTGCCCGGCTTCTATGATGGCGTCGTCGACCTCCCCGACGAGATCCGCCAGATCTGGGACTCGCTCGGCTTCGACCCCGCCGCCTTCCTTGGCACGGTCGGCCTCGAGGTGCCGGCTGGCGAGGCCGGGCGCTCGGTGCTGGAGCAGGTCTGGGCGCGCCCGACCTGCGAGGTCAACGGCATGATCGGCGGCTATACCGGCGAAGGCTTCAAGACTGTGATCCCGGCCAGGGCCTCGGCCAAGGTATCGTTCCGATTGGTGGGCAAGCAGGACCCGGACCGCATTCGCGAGGCCTTCCGCGCCTTTGTCCGGTCGCGCGTCCCGGCCGATTGCAGCGTCTCATTCATCCCCCATGGCGGCAGCCCGGCGCTGCAGCTTCCCCACGACGGCCGCTTCCTCGAGCGGGCGCGCCAGGCGCTCGCCGACGAATGGGGCATCGAGCCGGGCCTGATCGGCTCCGGCGGCTCGATTCCGGTCGTCGGCATGTTCAAGCAGGCCCTCGGCATGGATTCGCTGATGATCGGCTTCGCCCTCGACGACGACCGGATCCATTCGCCGAACGAGAAGTACGAGCTGGCGAGTTTCCGCGGCGGCATCCGCTCCTGGGCCCGCGTGCTGGCGGCGCTCGCCGAATAGGGTGGCAGCCGGGCTGCCGGGCCCGACAGTCAACCACCCGGATCGAGCCCATCGAGGCGCGCCGCTACTGCGCGCCTGACGGCCGCGTGGATCGCTCCGGGGAACCCCGCCGGCAGCTCGCCCTCGAGCGACAAGTCTGCATTATGCGCCAGATACTATAATTCCGAATTATCGGAGTTGGCTCATAGAACGGCGCCGGGACGTCTTCGCGAGAAAGCGCGGGCCGTGAGCCCGCGCCTCCAGAAAATCGCGATGGCGCCGGGTCAGCTCGGCTTGCGGTAGAGCTTGTGGCAGCCGCCGCAGCTCGCGCCGACGGCACCGAACGCCTGGCCGAACGCCTCGGCGCCCTGGTCGGCGGCGGGCGGGGGGGGGCGGGGGGGCGGGGCG
>JAEVZM010000042.1 GCA_023392225.1 Pseudomonadota bacterium | reverse complement strand
GCTCGTGGCGGCCGCCGCGTCGCCGTGGCGCTCGACGGTGAGGCGATAGCGGCCCCAGTCGACATTGGCGGAGACGGTGACCGGACCGTCGGCGGTGGCGTCGATGGTGCCGTTGGCGACGCGCTCGGCACTGGTGACGATCTCATAGTCCCACTCGCCGTCGGAGCGGTACCACTGGTAGTCCGAGACGATCCGCTCGAGCCGCCAGACGAGGCCAGGGGCGGCGATGCGCTGGCCGTCGGGATCGACCGCGATGACGTCGAGATGGGCCATCGCGCCTTCCTCGACCTCGTCGCCGGAGAACTGCGGCTTGATGCCGATCATGGCCGCGTCGGGGGTCACCGGCAGGCTGAGCCGGCGCTCGACGGCGCGGCCATTGGTGTCGGCGATGCGGACGATGATCTGCGCCTCGAGCGGGCGGCTGGTGACCGGCAGCTGCGGCAGGTCGACCTGGAGCGTCGCCTTGCCCTCCTCGTCGGTGTACTCGCCGAGGTCGATCGGGTCGCGATAGGGGTCGAAGCGCTCGTCGGCGAGGCCGAAATGATATCCGGCGAAGCCGGGCAGGCTATCGGTCGCCTTGATGTCGATGTCGCCGTCGATCGAGAGGCCCGGCGCGGTGGCGCCGTAGAGGTAGCGGGCGGTGAGGTCGATGATCGCCGGCGAATCCGCGCCGATCGCCTTCGAGCTGGTCTCGAGGTCGAAGGCGAGACGCTCGGGCTGGAAGTCCTCGACCAGCACCGAGGTGTCGGCAATCGAGCTGCCCTTGGGGTCGGCATAGAGCCGGACCTGCCACGAGCCGCGCATGGCGTCGTCGATGAGCGCGACGTCGGCCGAGTAGCCGCCGAGGCCGCCGTCGGACAGGGTCTCGCGGAGATACTCGACGCCGTCGGGCCGCTCGACCACCAGCGTCAGCGGCAGGTCGGAGACGGCCATGGCGCGGGCGTTGCGGACCAGCGCGGTGAGGTGGACGGTCTCGCCGGGGCGGTAGATGCCGCGCTCGGGCGTCAGGAACACGTCGAGCGGCCCCGGGGCGGGGCGGCCCTCGACGCCGCGGTCAGAGAGGTCGAAGGCGGCACGCTTGAGGTCGATGAAGGCATAGTCGCCGTCGCCGAGGGTGGCGTCGATCATCTGCGGCGAGGCGCCGCCGTCGCCGCGGGCGAGGCCCGGGTCGAAGCGGGCATAGCCGTTCGCGTCGGTGGTGGCTTCGCCGAGCACGTCGTTGTTGACGGCGACGAGGCGGAGCTTGGCGCCGGCGACCGGCTCGGCGCTCGACAGCGAGCGGACGATGGCATGGATGCCGTCGGAGCCGGAGAGGGCGGTCAGCCCGAGGTCGGAGACGACGAACCACTGGGTGGCGAGCGCCCCCCACTGGTCGGGGTCGAGCTCGGCCTTGGCGGTGATCACGTAGACGCCGGGCTTGAGGTCGGGAATCGCGTCGGTGACCGGCACCGCGGTGGTGATGGTCTTGTTGAGCTCGGACTGGACGAGGACCTCGCCCTCCCAGACCTTCTCGCCGCTCTCGTAGCCGATATTGCCGGCACTCCAAGAGGAGAGGGTGCGCATGAACTGGTTGTTGCGCACGGCGAAGGCGACGCCGCGGTCGCCGATCCGGTAGATCTGGGCGAGGGCCTTGTCGGTGTTGACCGAGACCATCGGGATCGAGGCGCCGGGGCCGGCCGGCAGGACGTAAGCATTGCCGGCGAAGCCGACCCAGGGGGCGCGGTCGCGGATATAGATGCTCAGCTCGCTCGGATGGGCGAGCACCTCGCCGTCGGCCGCCGGCAGGCCGCCGCGGACGCGGACGGTATAGCGGCCGCCATGCTTGACGCCGTCGATGCAGATCTGGCGGCGCTCCGGCTCGATGGCGAGACCCTCGCCGCCGGAGACGGTGATGAAGTCGGAGAGGCGCGGATCGGAGACCGGAAGGTCGTCGGAGAAGACGATGCAGATGCGCGGGTCGGCGAGGTCGGCATCGACGGTATTGGAGACGATGCGGAAGCCATGCTCGGCGATGACCCGCTCGTAGTCGTCGCGGACCTGGGCATCCTCGACCAGCGCCAAGCTGGCGCGATAGGAGCGGTAGGAGAGCTTCCACTCCTCGCGGCGGGCGAAGCCGTCGCCGATGAGGGCGAGGGCCTGGGCCTGGTTGTCGGGCGTCTCGGAGCGCACGAACCCGTTGATGCTGGCGGCGGTGATGTCGCGATAGGCCTGCTGGCGCTCGGACCAGTCGTCGGGGCTGCGGGCGAGACTGGCGATGGCGAAATCCATCCACAGGCCCGGATTGTCGTCGGCGATGGCCAGCGTCTGGCCGAAATAGACGGCGGCGTCGTCGTAGTTGCCGGCATTGAAGGCGGCGGTGCCCTGGTCGCGGAGGGACTGGTAGGCGGCGTTCGCCGGCGGCGGGAAGCGGCGCTTGATGGTGGTGACCAGCTCGCGGGCCTCGTCGACATAGCGGGTCGGCACGAAGCTCAGCTCGGCAAGGCGGGTGGCCTCGAGGCTCGGGGTCAGCGCGGCGGGCGAGACCAGGCGGCCGGCGGTGGCGCCCGGGGTGGCGGTGAGGGTGCCGAAGTCGGTCTTGAGGAAGCACCAGCGCGCCTTGGTGTTGTAGGTGAAGGCGCGGCACTGGTCGCCTTCGATGCAGGCCGCCTGGCAGGCGTCGAGCGTGACGTTCTTGACCGTCTTGAAGTCGAAGCCCGGGTAGTCGGCGTCCGGCGTGAGGATGACGCGGGTCTCGGCGGCGGTGGCGGCCCCCATGGGAATCCCGGCCGCGAGCAGGAGCGCGAGCAACAGGAAACGAGCCGCGTGGACGACGTTGCGCATGGGTATCCTCCGCCTGGCGCCCGCCCTCATGGGCACTCCGCCCCACTCTATGAAGACGCTCTGTGGCGGTAAAGCGACCGTGATCACAGCGTGCACGGTGATCAAAAAACAGGCATCAGCATACTGAGGACCCCATGTGCCCAAACGGAGGGCGAAGCTGCCGCCGTTGCATGCGCGGTGCCGGTCTCGGCCGCGTCTACCCGCATCGCGTGCGGTTCCGGTCGGCTGGCCCGCTTCTTGCGAAACCTGTCGTCATGCCGCGGGGCACGTCCGTTTCATGCCGCGGCAAGGGACAGGAGACAGGGCTGAATGCTGATGCACAGGGGAATGCTACGCGGAGTGGCGCTGGCGGCGGGGCTCGGGCTGGCGGGGTCGCTGGCCGGGCTGGCGCCTGCGGCTGCGGACGATGACACGATCAAGGTCGGCATCCTGCATTCGCTCTCGGGGACCATGGCGATCTCCGAGACGACGCTGAAAGATGTCATGCTCATGCTCATCGACGAGCAGAACAAGAAGGGTGGCCTCCTCGGCAAGAAGCTCGAGGCGGTGGTGGTCGACCCGGCGTCCGACTGGCCGCTGTTCGCCGAGAAGGCGCGCGAGCTGATCAGCCAGGACAAGGTGGCGGCGGTGTTCGGCTGCTGGACCTCGGTGTCGCGCAAGTCCGAGCTGCCGGTGTTCGAGGAGCTCGACAACATCCTCTTCTATCCGGTGCAGTACGAGGGTGAGGAGAGCCAGCGGAACGTCTTCTATACCGGCGCCGCGCCGAACCAGCAGGCGATCCCGGCCGTCGACTACCTGATGAACGAGGAAGGCGTCGAGCGCTGGGTTCTGGCCGGCACCGACTACGTCTATCCGCGCACGACCAACAAGATCCTCGAGGCCTACCTCCTCGCCAAGGGCGTGGCGGCGGAAGACATCATGATCAACTACACGCCGTTCGGACATTCCGACTGGCAGA
>JAEVZM010000027.1 GCA_023392225.1 Pseudomonadota bacterium | reverse complement strand
GGGGGGGCGGGGGGCGCGCCCCGGGCGGGGCCCCCCCCCCCCGCCGCCCCCCCAGCGCCGTCCCCGACGGCATTTGGCAGCCTCGGCCACGCCTGCTACAAGGCGCCCGCATTCACCGTTTCGCCGTGGGAAGAGAGCCATGCGCAAGGCCGAGGTCGCGCGGAAGACCAAGGAAACCGACATCGTCGCGAGCGTCGCGCTCGACGGCACCGGCAAGGCCGAGATCGCCACCGGTATCGGTTTCCTCGACCACATGCTCGAGCAGCTTGCCCGGCACAGCCTGATCGACATCACGGTCAAGGCGGACGGCGACCTCCACATCGACCAGCACCACACCACCGAGGACGTCGGCATCGCGCTCGGCCAGGCGCTGGCGAAGGCGCTCGGCGACCGTAAGGGCATCACCCGCTACGGCGACGTGCACCTGCCGATGGACGAGGCGATGACGCGCTGCGCCATCGACGTCTCCGGCCGGCCGTACCTCATCTGGAAGGTGGGCTTCAGCCGCGACAAGGTCGGCGATTTCGACACCGAGCTGTTTCGCGAGTTCTTCGTCGCCTTCGCCCAGAACGGCGGGCTGACGCTGCACATCGAGAACCTCTACGGCGAGAACAACCACCACATCGCCGAGACCTGCTTCAAGGCGGTGGCCCGGGCGCTGCGCATCGCGGTCGAGATCGACCCGCGGCAGGGTGACCGCGTGCCCTCGACCAAGGGCAGCCTCACCGGCTAGGGAGCGCGCCATGGCGGTCTATACAGTCCATGCCCCGCGGCTGGCGGAGGGCGAGACGCCCGACCCGACCGAGCTGGTCTTCGTCAAGGACGGCTTCTGCTGGCCGGCCCTGTTCATCCCGGTGGTCTGGCTGATCTGGCGCGGCCTCTGGCTGGCGCTGCTGATCTACCTGGTGCTGGTCATCGGCCTCGCCGCGCTCGGCGGCCTCGCCGGGTCCGACGCCTCGACGGCGGTGATGGTGCTGTTCGCGGTCTGGTTTGCGCTCGAGGCGAACGGGCTTCGCCGCTGGACGCTGGAGCGGCATCGCCACCAGCTGGTCGGCGTGGTCGAGGGCCGCACACGGGAGGAGGCCGAGCGGCGCTTCTTCGGTGAGGAGGGGCCCGTGGCGGTCGCCGTCGCGCCGGTGGCCGCGGCACTCGAGCCGGCACCCACTCCGGCCCCTGCGAACATGGCCGAGGCGAAGCCAGTCGCCGCGACGCCAACCCCGCCGCCGCTGCCGAAGCGCGCGCCGGCGATCGTCGGCCTGTTCCCGACGCCAGGAGGCAACCGGTGACCGTCGCCCTCATCGACTATGGCGCCGGCAACCTCCGCTCGGCCTCAAAGGCCTTCGAGCGGATGATCGCGGCCGAAAGCCTCGGCGAGACCGTGACCGTCACCTCCGACCCGGCGACGGTGGCCAAGGCCGACCGCATCGTGCTGCCCGGCGATGGCGCCTTCGCCGACTGCCGCCGCAACCTCGATGCCATCCCCGGCATGGTCGAGGCGATCGACGAGGTCATCGACCGGCGTGACCGGCCGTTCCTCGGCATCTGCGTCGGCATGCAGCTTCTCGCCACCCGCGGCGTCGAGCATGGCATCACCCCCGGCCTCGACCGCATTCCCGGCGAGGTGCGGGCCGTGGCGCCGGCCGATCCGGCGCTCAAGGTGCCGCACATGGGCTGGAACACCATCGGTGCCCGCGCCCGGCATCCGCTGCTCGAGGGTGTCGCCTGCGGCCCGGAGGGCTGGCACGCCTATTTCCTCCACGGCTTCCATCTCGTCGCCGACGAGGAGAGCGATGTCGTCGCCGTTGCCGACTATGGCGGGCCGGTGACCGCGGTCGTGGCGCGCGGCAACATCGCCGGCACCCAGTTCCATCCCGAGAAGAGCCAGCGCCTCGGCCTGGCGATGATCGGCAACTTCCTGAAATGGAAACCCTGAGCGGGGGCGCCTGTGCCGCTGGCAATGTCGGGTTATAGTGGCCTCGGGCCCGGCTCGAGGTTCCCTGCCGCGGGCGGCCGGCGAGAGACGCGCATGCCGGAAACCTGGGACAGCTTCTTTCTGGGCCAGCTCGGTGCCACCGCGGCGCTGGCCGGCCTCCTGTTCGTCGCGGTCTCGATCAATGTCGAGCGCATCGTCAAGGTCGGCGGGCTGGCCGATCGCGCCTTCGAGGTGCTGGTGACGCTCCTTGCCATCCTCACCATGGCCGGCCTCATGCTGATCCCGCAGCAGTCGCTGGTGGCGATGGGCGTCGAGATCGTCGTCGTCGCCGCGCTCGCCACAGCTTTCGGCCTCGCCCTCGGGGTCCGTGGCGTGCGGCAGACCGAAATCCGCCATCGCCGGCACTTCGCGTTCGGGCTCGCCATGTTCGCCATTGCTCTCGCGCTCTGCCTTGCCGGCGGCATCGTTCTGCTTGCCGGCAGCCCTCTCGGCCTCTACTGGGTGGCCGCCGGCATGTGCCTCGGCATCGTCAAGGCCGTCGTCGACGCCTGGGTTCTCCTCGTCGAGATCAACCGCTAGAAGAATCCCCATGATCCTGTTCCCCGCCATCGACCTCAAGGACGGCCAGTGCGTGCGCCTGGAGAAGGGCGAGATGTCGAAGGCGACCGTCTTCGGCTACGACCCTGCCGCGCAGGCCCGCGCCTTCGCTGACGCCGGCTTCGAGTACCTGCACGTCGTCGACCTCAACGGCGCCTTCGCCGGCCGCTCGGAGAATGGGGCGGCGGTCGAGGCGATCCTGAAGGCGGTCGACATGCCGGTGCAACTCGGTGGCGGCATCCGCGACCATGCCGGCATCGAGGCCTGGCTCGACAGGGGCATAGCCCGCGTCATCCTCGGCAC
>JAEVZM010000665.1 GCA_023392225.1 Pseudomonadota bacterium | reverse complement strand
GGTCGGCGGCATCGGCCAGGGCTTCGAGGCCACGCTGAACTATCGCATCCACGACGGGCACGACGAGCGCTCCGGCTTCTTCAATGTCGGCGGCGGCACTGGCGAGCATGGGCAGTTCGCGCTGTCCGTCGATCTCGCCGGCGCGGCGTTCCAGCTCGATCGGCTCTTCGTCGAGGTCTACGAGGAGAGCGCGCGGGACGGATCGGAGATCAACAAGGTCACCGTCCCGGTCATCTTCGGTGCGCGGATCGTGCCCGGCTACTACGGCTACCGACTGCACACGGTGCGGCCCGGCGACACCCTCTTCAAGATCGCCAGGGAGGCCTATGGCGACGGCGACCTCTACGAGCGGATCGTGCGGGCGAACCCCCTGGTCGTTTCCGACCCGAACCTCATCTTGGTCGGCCCGGTGCTGAAGGTCCCGATCGGGGCCTGAGGCCCGGTCAGGCCTTGCCGGTCACCTTGAGGGCGAAGGCCTGGGCGAACGCGGTCTCCTGCAGCCGGTCGAAGCGGCCGGCGGCGCCGCCATGGCCGGCGTCCATGTTGGTCTTGAGGAGGATCAGCGGGTTGCCGGTCGCGCTCGCCCGGAGCTTCGCCACCCACTTCGCCGGCTCCCAGTAGGTGACCCGCGGGTCGGTGAGACCGGCCATGGCGAGGATCGCCGGGTAGGGGCGCGCCGCGACGTTGTCATAGGGCGAGTAGGCGAGGATGGTGCGGAAGTCGGCCTCGCTCACGATCGGGTTGCCCCACTCGGGCCACTCCGGCGGGGTCAGCGGCAGCGTGTCGTCGAGCATGGTGTCGAGGACGTCGACGAACGGCACCTCGGCGACGAGGCCGGCGAACAGCTCCGGGGCCATGTTGGCGACGGCGCCGATCAACAGCCCGCCAGCCGAGCCGCCCCAGCCGACGATGCGGCCTTCCGAGGTATAGCCCTCCGCGACCAGGTAGCGGCCCGCGGCGATGAAATCCTTGAAGGTGTTGACCTTCTTCTCCCGCCGCCCATCGGCGTACCAATGGAAGCCCTTGTCCTTGCCGCCGCGGATATGGGCGATGGCGTAGACGAAGCCGCGGTCGACCAGCGACAGCCGGTTGGTCGAGAACGAGGCGGGGATGGTGATCCCGTAGGCGCCGTAGCCGTAGAGGAGGAGCGGGGCCGAGCCGTCGAGCGGCGTGTCCTTGCGGTAGAGGAGGGAGACCGGCACCGTCTCGCCGTCCTCGGCCGGGGCGAACACGCGCCGGGTAACGTAGTCGGCCGGGTCGTGGCCGGAGGGCACCTCGTCCTGCTTCCTGAGCACGCGGGTGCGCTTGGCCATGTCGTAGTCGTAGACCCGGCCCGGCGTGGTCATCGACGAGTAGGTGAAGCGGAGCGTATCGGTGGCGAACTCGTAGCTGCCGAGCATGCCGAGCGAATAGGCCTCCTCGTCGAAGGCGATGCCGTGCTCCTCGCCGGAGGCGATGTTGCGGACGACGATCCGCGGCAGGCCGCCCTCACGCTCGAGCCACACCAGCCAGTCGCGGAACGAGCTGTGCGTGAGGATCAGCCGGCCGAAGCGGTGCGGGACGAGGTCCCGCCAATGCTCGCGGCCGGGCGTCGCCACCGGCGCGGTGACGATCTTGAAGTCCTCGGCGTCGCCGGCATTGGTGAGGATGTAGAGGGTGCCGTCCGCCTCGTCGACGTCGTACTTCTCGGCCGGGCGGCGCGGGGCGATCAGCCGCGGCGTGCCCGCCGGGTCGTCGGCGGCGAGGAGGTGCACTTCCGAGGTCTCGTGGGCGTGGCTGTCGATCACGAAATACGCGTCGGACTGGGTCTTGCCGATGCCGAGGAAGTAGGAGGGGTTGGCGTCCTCGAACACCACCACGTCCTCGGACGGGTCGGTGCCGACGGCGTGGCGGAGGATCTTCGCCGGCCGGTGGTTGGCGTCGAGCATCACGTAGAGGAGCGTGCGCGAATCCGCCGCCCAGACCGGGGCGCCGGAGGTGCCGGGAATGCGGTCGGGCAGGTCCTCGCCGGTCTCCATGTTGCGGACGCGGATCTCGTAGAACTCCGAGCCCATCTCGTCGCTGGCATAGGCGAGGAGGCGATGGTCGGGGCTGTGGGCGCTGCCGCCGAGGTGGAAATACGCCTTGCCGGAGGCGAGCGCATCGGCGTCGAGGAGCACGGTCTCCGCGCCGCCGTCGCGCGGGGTGCGGATCAGCATCGGGTGCTCGGCGCCGTGCGCGAAGCGGATGCCGTAGGCATAGGGGCCGTCGGGGGAGGGGACGGAGGAGTCGTCTTCCTTGATGCGGGCGCGCATTTCGGCGACCAGGGCGTCCTTGAGGGCCGCGACGCCGGCCGTCGCCTGGTCGGTATAGGCGTTCTCCGCGTCGAGATAGGCGCGGATGTCCTCGCGCAGGACCGCCGGCTCGCGCATCACCTGCTGCCAGTTGTCGTCGCGGAGCCAGGCGTAGTCGTCGGTCCGGGTGATGCCGAAATGGGTCGCGGTCACCGGGCGCTTCTCGGCCACCGGGGCGCGCCGCCGCCGGCCCGATCCTCGGCGGTGTGGTCACGCAGTCGTTCGGTCATCGGTCAGGCCTCGAATGTTCTTGTCCAGGACACGGGCGAGCGTGCCCGCTCGGCACCGGCGGTGGAGCGCTGCCCGGCACCGGTACAATGGTCCATATGGTGTTACCCGCGCGCCGTCTCAACGACAACACGCCGTGACGGGCAGTCGCGGTTGGCGGTCCGCGCTCCTGCAACCGACCGGATTCCGCGCTCTACGGAGTTGTGACCGCCCCAAGGTCGCAGGTCGACCGCTTTCGATTGATCCCCGGTGCCCGCCCTGTATGTTTTCGAGGAATCGAACCGGTGGGAGAGTTTGGTGCGGGTCGCGAGCCTGGCGTTTGCCCTCTATGTCTACTGGCTGCTGCTTTCGGGCCACTACTCCGCGTTCCTGCTCGGGGCGGGGGCCGTGTCGGCGATAGCTGTCGCATTTCTCGGCCGCAGCTTCGGCTATGCCGACAAGGAGGGCCATCCGGTCGAGCTGATCATCGCCGGCGTCCGCTACTGGCCGTGGCTGATGATCGAGATCGCCAAGTCCTCGCTCCAGGTGTCGCGCATCATCCTCACGCCCTCGCTGCCGATCTCGCCGGTGATCGCGCAGGTCAAGGCCGGGCCGGATACTGCGGTCGGCATGGCCACCTACGCCAACTCGATCACCCTGACCCCGGGCACCATCACCATCGATGCCGACCGTCATCACCACTGGGTCAAGGTCCATGCGCTGACCGGCGACGGTATCGCCGGCCTCGAATCCGGCGACATGGATCGCCGCGTCACCCGCTTCGAGGATGCGGCCTGATGCTGGTCGCGGCGCTCATCGGGATCATGGTTGCGGCGGCGCTGGTGCTGGTGCGGGCGCTCAAGGGGCCGACCATCTTCGACCGGCTGCTCGCTGCCAACACCATCGGCAATGCCGCGATCGTGTTCCTTGCCGTGCTCGGCTTCGTCAACGGCCGGCCGGACTTCCTCGACATCGCGCTCGCCTATGCGCTGCTCAACATCATCGGCGTCTTCGCGGTGCTGAAGTTCTTCCGCTACGGGCCGCTGGGGGCGACCGGCGAGGAGGGGGAGGAGCCGTGAACATCCCCGAGATCGCCATCATCGTCGGCAGCGCCATCGCGCTCCTCGGCAGCGTGTTCATGGTGATCGGCGCGATCGGCGTGCTGCGCATGCCCGGGGTCTATACCCGGCTCCACGCCTCGTCGGTGTCCGATACCTTCGGCGTCGGGCTGATCCTCCTGGGGCTCATCCTGGTCAGCGGCCTGACGCTGGTCAGCGTCAAGCTCGCCTTCCTCGCCGCCTTCCTGTTCCTCACCGGGCCGGTCGCGACCCATGCCGTGGCGCGCGCCGCGCTCGATGCCGGCGTCAAGCCGATGGGCGCCGACGGCAAGCCGCTCGACGAGGCGAAGGACAAGGAGAAGGAGGCCGTGTCATCATAGTCCCCTTCCTCAACTTCGCGCTCCTGACGCTGCTCGCGGTGACCTCGCTCGCCATCGTGCGGGTCCGCAATCTGTTCGCCGTGGCGGTGCTCACCGGCATCTATTCGTTCATCATGGCGCCCGTGCTCCTGGTGCTCGACGCGCCCGACGTCGCCCTCACCGAGGCCTCTGTCGGCGCCGGTATCGGCATGGTGCTGATGGTCGGCGCGCTCTACCTCACCAAGACCGACGAGGCGCCGCCGGTGCATGGCGTGCTGCTGCCGCTGGTGGTGGCCGGTGGCACCGCGGCGGTGCTGATCTTCGGCGTCAGCGAGACGCCGCCCTTCGGCAATCCGGACAACCCGGTTCACGCCATGGGGCCGGACTATCTCGCCCGCTCTATCCCCGATACCGGCATCCCCAACGTCGTCTCTGCCGTCCTCGCCAGCTATCGCGGCTTCGACACGCTCGGCGAGACCGTGGTCATCTTCACCGCCGGAATCGCGGTCCTGATGCTGCTCAAGCGCTCGCCGCGCCGGCCGGGCAAGGAGTAGGGGAGAGCGATGCGCCTCGACCTCATCCTCCGCGTCGCGACCAAGCTGATCCTGCCGTTCATGCTGATGTTCGCCGTGTACGTGCAGCTGCACGGCGACTACAGCGCCGGCGGCGGGTTCCAGGCCGGCGCCATCGCCGGGGCCGGCATCATCCTCTACGCCCTGGTCTTCGGGCTCGCGCCGGCCCAGCGGATCGTGCCTGCGGTGCTGGTCGAGACCATGGTGCCGCTCGGGGTGCTGATCTATGCCGGCGTCGGCGTCGCCGGATGGCTCACCGGCGGCAACTTCCTCGAATACAACTACCTCGGCCATGATCAGGTGCACGCCCAGGAGTGGGGCGTGTTCCTGGTCGAGCTCGGCGTCTTCATCACCGTCAGTGCGACGATGGTCGCGATCTTCTACGCCTTTGCCGGGCGGGGGCGGTCGCGATGAGCGAGATGATCGGCGCGGTCGGCGATTTCCTCGACCACTACAACCAGTACATCACCGTCTTCCTCATGGTGTCGGGGCTCTACATCGTCATCGCCCGCGGCAACATGGTGAAGAAGCTGGTCGGCCTGTCGTTGTTCCAGACCTCGGTCTACCTCCTCTACATCTCGGCCGGTAAGGTCGATGGCGGCACGGCGCCAATCCTCGATCCCCGCTTCACGGTCTATTCCCATCCGCTGCCCCACGTCCTGATCCTCACCGCGATCGTGGTCGGGGTGGCGACGCTGGCGCTCGGGCTGGCGCTGGTGGTGCGCATCAACGAGGCCTACGGCACCATCGAGGAGGACGAGATCTTCTCGAAGCGCGACGAAGAGGACGACGCATGAGGGAGCACCTGCCGGCGCTCCAGGTCGTTCTGCCGCTCCTCGGTGCCCTGCTCGCGGCGCTGGTGCGCCGGCCGCTGGCCGCGTGGCTGGTGTCGCTGGTGGTGTGCGTGGCGACGCTGGCGGTCTCGGTCGGCCTGCTTCTCCAGGTCATCGACACCAGCTTCGTCTCCTACCAGCTCGGCGGCTGGGACCCCTCGCTCGGCATCGAGTACCGCGTCGACATCGTCAACGCGATCATCCTCGTCCTGGTCTCGGCGGTCGCCGCCATCTCGCTGCCCTATGCGCGGCTCTCGGTCGCCTCCGAGATCCCGGACGACAAGGTGGCGTGGTTCTACACCATGTATCTCGTGGCGCTCGCCGGGCTGCTCGGCATCGCCATCACCAACGACGCGTTCAACGCTTTCGTCTTCCTCGAGGTGTCGTCGCTGTCGAGCTACGCGCTGATCGCCATGGGCCGCGATCGCCGGGGGCTGGTCGCCGCCTACCAGTACCTGATCATGGGCACCATCGGCGCCGGCTTCTACGTCATCGGCGTCGGCTTCCTCTACATGATGACCGGGACGTTGAACCTGACGCTGATCGCCGAGCGGATCGGCGACGTCGAGACGATCCGGCCGATCCTTGCCGGCATCGCCTTCATCCTGGTCGGCCTCAGCCTCAAGATCGCGCTGTTCCCGCTCCACGCCTGGCTGCCCAACGCCTATGCCTATGCGCCGGCGGTGGCGACGGTGCTGCTCGCCGCCACGGCCACCAAGGTCGCGGTCTACCTGTTCGTCCGCTACGTCTATTCGGTGTTCGGCGCGAGCCTGGTCTGGGTGGACCTGCCGCTCCGGCCGATCCTTCTCGCGATGTCGATCGCCGCGATCTTCGGTGCTGCGACGGTGGCGGTCTTCCAGTCCAACCTCAAGCGGATGTTCGCCTATTCCTCGGTGGCGCAGATCGGCTACATCACGCTCGGCCTGTCGCTGACCACGGTGCTGGGCGTCACCGGCGGCCTCGTCCACCTGCTCAACCACGCGCTGATCAAGGGCGCGATCTTCATGGGCCTCGGGGCGATCGTCTTCCGCACCCGCAGGATCAGCATCGACGACGTCGGCGGGGTGGGCCGGGTGATGCCGTTCACCACCGCCGCGGTCGTGCTCGCCGGGCTCAGCCTCGTCGGCATTCCGGGCACCGCCGGCTTCATCTCCAAGTGGTACCTGATCGTCGCCGCGCTCGACCTCGGCTGGTGGTGGCTGGCGGCGCTGATCGTGCTCTCGAGCATGATCACCATGGTCTATGTCGGCCGGTTCATCGAGGCGGCCTATTTCCGCGCGCCGGCCAAGGCGCTCCAAGGTGCGCGCGAGGCGCCGCTCGAGATGCTCCTGCCGATGTGGCTGCTCGCCGCGGCGACGGTGTGGTTCGGCATCGACACGACGTGGACCGCGGGTCTCGCCGAACAGGCGGCGACGGTGCTGGTCGGAGGCCTCAGATGACCCCCGATACGCTGATCGCCTTCGCGCTCCTCATCCCCGCGGTGACGGCGCTGCTCCTGCCGCTGTTCGAGGGGCGCCCCAATGTCCGCGAGGCGACGACGCTGCTCGGCGCCGTGCTGCTCTTCGCCAGCGTGCTCGGTCTCCTGCCGATGGTGCTCGCCGGCGAGACGCCATCGCTCGACGTCTGGACCGTGGTGCCGGGGCTGTCGATCGCCTTCTCGGTCGAGCCGCTCGGCATGTTGTTCGCGCTGGTCGCCTCGAGCCTCTGGATCGCCAACTCGGTCTACTCGATCGGCTACATGCGGGCCGAGAAGGCGCCGCGGCAGACCCTCTTCTACGTCTGCTTCGCGCTGGCCATCTCGGCGGCGATGGGCATCGCGCTCGCCGGCAACCTGTTCACGCTGTTCCTGTTCTACGAGGTGCTGAGCTTCACCACCTGGCCGCTCGTCACCCACAAGGGCACGCCGGAGGCGCGGGCCGCCGGCCGGCTCTACCTGATGATGCTGTTCGGCGCCTCGACGCTCCTGTTCCTGCCGGCCATCGCCTGGACCGGGATCGCCGCCGGCACCCTCGACTTCACGCCCGGCGGCATCCTCGGCGGCACCATGGGCACGGTCGGGCTCGGCATCCTCCTCGCCCTCTTCGTGTTCGGCGCCGCCAAGGCGGCGGTCATGCCGCTCCATTTCTGGCTGCCGGCGGCGCTGGTGGCGCCGCCCCCGGGCTCGGCGCTGCTCCACGCCGTCGCGGTGGTGAAGGCCGGCGTCTTCACCATCCTCAAGGTGGTAGTCTACATCTTCGGCCTCGAGACGTTGAGCGCCACCGGGGCGGGCGACTGGATGGCGTTCGCCGCCGGCATCACCATCGTCCTCGCCTCGCTGATCGCGCTCCGCCAGGACAATCTCAAGCGCCGGCTGGCCTATTCGACCGTCAGCCAGCTCTCCTATGTCGTCCTCGGCGCGGCCCTGTTCACGCCGCTCGCCGTGCTCGGCGCCGCGCTCCACATCGCCGCGCACGCGGTCTCCAAGATCACGCTGTTCTTCGCCGCCGGCTCCGTCCACATCGGCGCCCATGTCGACGACATCAGCCGCATGGACGGCCTCGGCCGGAAGATGCCCTGGACGATGGGCGCCTTCAGCGTCGGGGCGCTGTCGATGATAGGCATGCCGTTCACCGCCGGCTTCCTCGGCAAGTGGTTCATCCTCGTCGCGGCGATGCAGCTCGGCAACTGGTTCGCGATCGCCGTGATCGTCTTCTCGACGGTGCTGAACGCCGGCTACTTCCTGCCCATCCTCTACCGCGCCTATGCCCGGTCGGGGGAGGAGGACAAGATCGCCAAGGCGCACGAGTCGCCATGGCCGATGGTCGCCCCGCTGGTGGTGACGGCGCTGCTGACGGTGCTTCTGTTCCTGTGGCCGAGCGTGCCGTTCGAGCTCGCCGAGATGCTGGCCGGCAAGGCCTCGATCGCCGCTGGCGGCTCGGACGGCCTGCAGTTCCCGGCGGAGCCCCTGCCGTGAGCTGCGCCGGGCGCATGCGCCGGGTCGTCGCCGCGCCGGCCGCGTCGCCAAAACGCCATCGTCATCCGCCCTTTATGTTGCCGGGCAACAAGGAGCGATGACGCGCGTGCGCCGAACCCGTCCGCCACGGCCGTGGAAGCAGGCGATCTACCTCTGGGTGGGGATCGCCCTGATCCCTGTCGGCATCATCATCGCGCCGCTTCCGGGTCCGGGCGGCGTGCCGATCCTTGCCGTGGCTGCACTCCTGATCATCACCTCGAGCAAGCGCGCCGCGAGCTGGGTCCGGCTCCACCGCCGCCGCTGGGACTGGATGCACGAGATCCTGCTCAAGGGCGAAGGCTGGCTCGGCGGCGAGATGGGGCGGGCGCTTCGCCGCACCAATGGCCGCAAGAACACCGACGTCATAAAGCCGCCGGCCTCGCGGAAAGAGCGCATCCTCGACATCCTCCTCTTCCCGGTGCATGTCGCCATCATCCTCACCCGCACCGGCGCCCGCCGCTTTGGCTGGAAGCTTCCCGGCGACTCGCGGAAGGAGCGCCAGGCGGAGCGGGCGCGGCGGCGGCTGCATCGCGAGAAGCGCCGCGGCAGGCAGGCCCGGAA